>CAJCIY010000088.1 GCA_903970495.1 Candidatus Melainabacteria bacterium
CCTGCTGGCGGCGCTCGCGCGCGAGGGCGGCGGCCACGCGGCGGTCGAGCTCCACACCCTCGGCACCCGGCTCGGCACCGCCGAGGTGCAGGAGTGGGCCCGGCAGGCCAACGAGAACGAGCCGGTCCTGCGCACCCACGACCGGTACGGCCATCGCATCGACGAGGTGGAGTTCCACCCCGCGTGGCACGAGCTGATGGCGCTGTCGGTCGGCGCCGGTGATGCCGCCTTCCCCTGGGCCGACGACCGGCCCGCACCGCACGTGACCCGCGCAGCGCGGTTCTTCCTCGCCGGCCAGGTCGAGTCCGGCCACGAGTGCCCGGTGTCGATGACGTACGCGGTGGTGCCGGCACTCCGCCACTCCCCCGAGCTGGCCGCCCGCTACGAGCCCGGCCTGGTCAGCCGGTCGTACGAGTTCGGGCTGCGCGCGCCCGCCACCAAGGCCGGGCTCGTGGCCGGCATGGGCATGACGGAGAAGCAGGGCGGCTCCGACGTCCGGGCCAACACGACGGTCGCCCGCCCGGCGGCGGACGGCTCCCACCTGCTCGAGGGCCACAAGTGGTTCACCTCGGCGCCGATGAGCGACCTGTTCCTGGTGCTCGCGCAGGCACCCGAGGGGCTGTCGTGCTTCCTCGTCCCGCGGGTCCTCGACGACGGCCGGCGCAACCCGCTCCGGCTCGCCCGGCTCAAGGACAAGCTCGGCAACCGCTCCAACGCCAGCAGCGAGATCGAGCTGGAGGACACCGTCGGGTTCCTGGTCGGCGAGCCGGGCCGCGGCGTCCGCACGATCCTCGAGATGGTCACCCACACCCGGCTCGACTGCGTCCTCGGCGCCGCCGCGCTGCAGCGGGCCGCCCTGGTGCAGGCCCTGCACCACGCCCGCCACCGCAGCGCCTTCGGCGCGCTGCTGGTCGACCAGCCGGCGATGACCAACGTCCTCGCCGACCTCGCGCTCGAGTCCGAGGCCGCCACCGTCCTCGCGATGCGGCTGGCCGGTGCGGTCGACCGCGCCGCGGCCGGCGACCCGCGCGAGGCCGCGTTCCAACGACTGGGCACCGCGGTCGGCAAGTACTGGGTGTGCAAGCGCTCCACGCCGATGGTCGGCGAGGCGCTCGAGTGCCTCGGCGGGAACGGGTACGTCGAGGAGTCGGGCATGCCGCGGTTGCTGCGCGAGGCCCCGCTCAACTCGATCTGGGAGGGCTCGGGCAACGTCAACGCTCTCGACGTGCTGCGCGCGCTGGCCCGCGACCCGCAGTCGTGGCAGGTCGTCCGCGAGGAGCTGGCCGCCGCCCGCGGCGCCGACGCCCGCTACGACGCGGCGCTCGTCGACCTCGACGCCCGGGTCGCCGCGGCGACCGCGGACCCGGCCGGCGCGCCCGCCTCGGCGCGGGCGCTGGTCGAGCGGATCGCCCTGGTGCTGCAGGGCTCGCTCCTCGTCGAGCACGCGCCGCACGAGGTCGCCGACCTGTTCTGCGCGACCCGGCTCGGCGACGAGGGCGGCGTCTGCTTCGGCACGCTGCCCGCCGGGTCCGGCAAGCAGCAGGCGGCGATCGTCGAGCGCGCGCTCTAGTGGACCTCGGGCCAGCTGCCGCCGGCCCGCACCGCCGCGACGAAGCGGACCGGTGAGCCGCCGGCCCACCAGGCCACCGTCTGCTCCAGCGACGAGGTCAGAACCTCCTGCGCTGCCGCGCTCTCCGACTCCGGCACGTGCAGCAGCAGCTCGTCGTGCAGGCAGAGGACGATGCGGCCGCCGGTGCCGGCGAGGTGCGCGCGGACCGTCGCGGCCCACGCCTTGAACAGCTCCGCCGCTGCGCCCTGGACCACCGCGTTGCGGGCGTACCGGCCGCGACCCTGGACCTCGCCGTCGCCGCCGAACCGGATCAGCCGGCCCCCGTACGTCCGGAGCTCGCCGCCGTCGCGGCCCACCTGCTCGGCGGCACGGAGGTAGGCCATCGCCCGGCCGTAGACCCGGTCCATGTCGCGCAGCGCGGAGCCGGCGACGCCGCTGGTCTGGCCGTACATCGCGGCGAGGACGGCGACCTTGGCGGTAGGCCGGTCGACACCGAGCTGCTGCGCGACGGGCGCGTACATGTCGTCGGAGCCGGCCGCCGCGGCGAGCGCGGGATCGCCCGAGACGACGGCCAGCACCCGGGGCTCGACCTGCCCGAGGTCGGCGCCGACGAAGACGTGGCCGGGCTCGGCGCGTACCGCCGGCCGCAGCTCCGCCGGCATGTTGTGCAGGCCGGCGCCCGCGGTCATCCGGCCGGCGCCGCCGTCGGCCACCTGCCACCGTCCCCGCAGCCGGCCGTCGGGCGCGTTCTCGGCCAGCCAGCGCCAGCCGTACGTGGTCGCGACCCGGTCGGCCTTCCGCCAGGCGAGCAGCGCCGCGACGAGCGGCGAGGCGGCGGCGTGCGGCTCGAGGCGCCAGGACCGGGTGTCGGGGACGTCGATGCCGGCGCGCGCGAGCATCCCGCGAACCTGCTCGGGGCTGCGCAGGTCGACGGTCGTGCCCGGCGGCAGCAGGTCGAGCACCGGCTGGTCCCGCTCGCGGCGGAGCCGCGCCTCGTCGTCGGCGTCGACGGGGGTCGGCCCGATCGTCTCGGTGAGCAGCCGTGACGCGATGCCGGCGTCGAGCGGCAGGCCGGCCGCGCCGAGCTCGACGCACAGCAGCGCGGCCGCGGACTCCGCGTACGCGGTGAGCAGCGCACGGCGGCCCTCGAGCGCCGCCGCCTGCCGCTGCTGGACCTCGAGGGCAAGCTCCGCCCACCGCAGCGCCCGCTCCTCGGTGGGCGACTCCTCGTACCAGGCGCCGTCGAGGTCGCCGCCCTCGTCGAGCGCGTCGGGACCGGCGACATCGAAGAGGTCCCGGCCCCGGCTGACCGCCGGCAGCGGCCGGTCGTGCGCCGCCGCCCAGACCGCCGCCGGGTCGGTACGGCGCAGCCCGTGGACCAGACCGCCGACGGCGGCGAGGTCCCAGCAGGCGCGGACCGGCACGTCCGACGCCGACCACCACACGATGCGGGCCTCGGTCGGCAGCACGTCCTCGACCGCGCGGCCGCCGGCCCAGACCAGCGCCCACCGGCCGCCGGCCGGCACCGCGGCGACCGGAGCGCCGGGCCTCACACCGTCGGGGACCACAACGGGAGTCTGCCGTCACCCGAGGGGGTAGGGGCGAGCCCGTGACCGACATCGCGACGGAGACCGTGACGAAGCCCGCGACGCAGCCCGAGACGGTGCCCGGGGTCCGGGAGGTTCCCGGACTCGCCCTGACCGCGGCACTCCGCGCGGTCGTGGACGGCCCGTACGCCGGGGTGCGCGACCGGGTCCGGCGGACGCTGACCGGACCGGACTTCGCCTATCCCGAGCCGGGCATCGGCCTCGCCGAGCACCGCGAGCAGACCATGGCCAAGACGAGGCTGCTCGCGGCGGCCGGCGTCGGCGACCGGCAGCACGAGGACGTCGGCGAGCGGATCGCCGCGTTCAAGATCGTCGGTCTCGGCGACCTCTCGGTGATGGTGAAGGTCGGCGTGCAGTTTGGGCTGTTCGGCGGCGCGATCGACCGGCTCGGCACCGCTTACCACCACGAGCGCTACCTCGCCGACGTCGCGTCGGTCGCCCTGCCCGGCTGCTTCGCGATGAGCGAGCTGGGCCACGGCAGCGACGTGAAGAGCCTGCGCACCACGGCCACCTACGACGTCGAGGCCCGTGAGTTCGTCATCGACACCCCTGACGAGAACGCCCGCAAGGAGTGGATCGGCAACGCCGCCGTCCACGGCCGCGCCGCGGTCGTCTTCGCGCAGCTCGAGACCGCCGGCGAGGGCCGCGGCGTGCACGCCTTCGTCGTCCCGATCCGCGACGAGACCGGGACGCCGGTGCCCGGCGTCTCCATCACCGACTGCGGCCCGAAGATGGGCCTCAACGGCGTCGACAACGGCCGGCTCGTCTTCGACCACGTACGCGTCCCCCGCGAGGCGCTGCTCGACCGCTACGGCCAGGTCGCCGTGGACGGCGCGTACTCCTCCCCGATCGAGAGCCCGGGCCGCCGCTTCTTCACCACGATCGGCGCGCTGGTCGAGGGTCGCGTCGCCGTGGCGGCGCAGGCGATCTCGGTCACCGAGGTCGGTCTGACCATCGCCACCCGGTACGCACTGCGGCGCCGGCAGTTCCCCACCGCGGACGGCCGCGAGCAGCTGCTGCTCGACTACACGACCCACCAGCGGCGGCTGCTGCCCGCCATCGCGACCACCTATGGCCTGGAGGCGGCGCACGCCGAGCTGGTCCGGCGGTTCGCTGCCAACCTCGCCGAGCCGACCGAGGGCGGCCAGCGCACGGTCGAGTCGCTCGCGGCCGGGATCAAGGCGTACGCGACCTGGCACAACACCGAGACGCTCGACGCGTGCCGGCAGTGCTGCGGCGGCAAGGGCTACCTGTGGGAGAACCGGCTGCCGGCGCTGCTCGCCGACAGCGAGATCTTCCAGACCTTCGAGGGCGACAACACCGTCCTCGCGCAGTTGGTCGTCAAGGGGCTGCTGTCGGGCTTCGCCGCCGACTTCGAGGACCTCGACCTCGTCGGCCTCGTCAAGCTTGTCGCGGGCAAGGCCTTCAACCGGCTCGACCCGCGCACCGACCACCAGGCGCTCGAGTCCGACGCCGGCCGGCTCGCGGCGTTCCAGTGGCGCGAGGAGCACCTGGTCGAGACGCTCGGGCAGCGGATGAAGAAGCTCGTCGTCGACGACCACGTCGACCCGGCCGAGGCGTTGAACCGCTGCATGGACCACGGCCTCGCCGCGTTCACCGCCCACCTCGAGCGGGTGATCCTCGAGGCCTACCAGCAGTACGGCGGGCCCGAGGCGCCGGCGGTGCTGGGCACGCTGCGAGCGCTGTTCGCGCTCTCGGCCCTGGAGCGCGGCCGCGCGTACTTCGTCGAGCACGGCTACCTCTCGGCCGCGCAGTCGCGGTCGGTACCGGGCCGGGTCGACGCGCTCTGCCGCGAGCTGCGGCCGTACGCCGCGAGCCTCGTCGACGGCTTCGGCGTACCCGACGAGCTGGTCGCCGCGCCCATCGCGATCCGGTAGGTCCCGGCGCCGGAGCTCGGTCCGCGGCACGATGGCGGCCACCGCACCCGACCACCGGAGGACCGATGACCGCCGTGACCGCACCGACCGACACCCGGCTGTCCGGGGTCGGGGCCCCGCCGAAGCACCCCGCGCTGCGGCGCGTCGCCGCCAAGCGGGCGGAGAGCGCCCAGCTGGTCGTCGCCGACGCGATCACCAAGTTCGCGGGCTCGATGGCGTTCGTCTACCTCCACGTCGCGATCTTCGCGATCTGGATGATCTTCGTCGAGTCGAACCCGTGGCCCAAGCTCACCCTCATCGTGTCGCTGGAGGCGATCTTCCTGTCGACGTTCGTGATGATCGGACAGAACCGGCAGGCCGACTTCGAGCAGGCCAAGGCCGACCACGACTTCAACGAGCAGGAGACCGAGCTCAAGACGAACACCGAGCTCACCAAGCAGATCCACACCCTCACCCAGGAGCTCTACCGCCGCGCCCAGGCCGGGGACACGCACTGAACGGCGCACAGCTGCGAGCGCACCTGCAGCGCGACGCGCCGGCACTCGAGGCGCGGCTGGGCGAGGTCGAGCTCACGAGCCCTGTCGTCGGCTGCACCTGGACGGTCGGCGAGCTTGCCGGGCACCTCGGCTCGATCCACCGCTGGGCGACCACGATCCTGCAGACGGGCGCCGTCGCCGACGAACCGGCGCCGGTGGGCGACCCCGTCACCTGGTACGCCACCGGCTGGCCGCCGCTGCTCGACGCCCTCGACGCGGTGGACCCCGCGTCGGCGTGCTGGGGCTTCGGGCCGCGGCCGCGGACGGCGGCCTTCTGGCAGCGACGGATGGCCCACGAGACCGCGCTGCACCTGCTCGACGTGC
>CAJCIY010000089.1 GCA_903970495.1 Candidatus Melainabacteria bacterium
GACTGGCCCGCCGTACCCTGGCCGCCGTTCTAGGGTCTGGCCATGGACACGCCCGACCTCCCCGAGGCACTCGCCACGCACCTGGCCGGCTCGCCCGAGGCGCAGCAGACCTGGGAGCAGCTCACCCCGGAGGGCCGGCACGCCCTCGCCGAATGGGTGCACAAGGCGTGGACCGCGCACGGGCAGCGGGAGCGTGCCGAGGAGCTGTTCGGGGCGCTGTCGGGCGGTCTCGAGGCGTTCCAGGCCTGGGACGCGGACAACCAGTGGCTGCCCGCGTCGAGCTCTGGCCTGTTCGGGCTCTGGTAATCGCGCCAGTAGTCGCGCCAGTAGCCGCGCCAGTAGCCGCTCCGGTCGCCGCGCGCCGTCAGTAGGGTCGGTCGCATGCAGTCCTGGCCGGCCCCACTCGTGCCGAGGGTCGAGGGCACCGGCCCGCAGCTACGCGTACGGGACACCGCGGCCGCCGACCCCGACGGTCACCCCGGCGGCGCGCTGCGGCCCGTCGGCTCCGGCCACGTCGCCCGGATGTACGTCTGCGGCATCACGCCCTACGACGCGACGCACCTCGGCCACGCGGCGACCTACGTGACCTTCGACCTGCTGCAGCGGGTGCTGCGCGACGCCGGCCACCGCATCGTGTATGTGCAGAACGTGACCGACGTCGACGACCCGCTGCTCGAGCGCGCCGCCCGCGACGGCGTCGACTGGCGGGCGCTCGCCGAGGCGCAGACCCAGCTGTTCCGCGAGGACATGACGGCGCTGCGGGTGCTGCCGCCGGACGCGTACGTCGGGGCCGTCGAGTCGATCCCGCTCGTGATCTCGATGATCCACCGGCTGGCGGCTGCCGAGGCGACCTACGAGCTCGACGGCGACGTCTACTTCGCGACTGCCGCCGAGCCCCGGTTCGGCGAGGTCTCCCGGCTCGACCGCGACGCCATGCTGGCGCTGTCGGCCGAGCGCGGCGGCGACCCGGGACGGCCCGGCAAGAAGGACCCGCTCGACCCGGTGCTGTGGCGTGCGGCGCGCGCCGGGGAGCCGAGCTGGCAGAGCCCGTACGGGCCGGGCCGGCCGGGCTGGCACGTCGAGTGCGCGGCCATCGCGACGACGCACCTCGGCCCGACCATCGACGTCCAGGGCGGCGGCATCGACCTGGCGTTCCCGCACCACGAGATGAGCGCCGCGCACGCGCAGGTCGCGACCGGCACGTGGCCGTTCGCCCGGAGCTACGTCCACCAGGCGATGGTCGGCTTCGACGGGCACAAGATGTCCAAGAGCCGTGGCAACCTCGTGCTGGTCAGCCGGCTGCGCGCCGACGGCGCCGACCCGATGGCGATCCGGCTGGCGCTGCTGGACCACCGGCACGACGCCGACTGGGAGTGGCACGCCGAGGACCTCACCGTCGCGCAGGAACGGCTCAACGTCTGGCGCACGGCCGTCGGAGCCGAGGCCGGCCCCGCTGCGGCGCCGCTGGTGTCGGCGGTACGCGGCGCCCTCGGCGACGGCCTCGACTCGCCCCGTGCGCTCGCCGCGGTCGACCGGTGGGCCACCGAGGTGGCGCTGCACCGCGGCGAGGACCCCGGGGCGCCCGGTGAGGTGCGCCGGCTCGTCGACGCACTGCTCGGGATCGCCCTCTGAGCCGGTCGCTCAGGCGCCGCCCCGCCGGCGCAGGAACCGCTCGAACTCCTGCGCGATGACCTCGCCGCTGGCCTCGGGAAGGTCGGTGACGGCGCGCTGCTCCAGCGACTGCACGTACTCGGCGATCTCGCCGTCCTCGGCCGCGAGCTCGTCGACCGTGCGCTCCCAGGCGCGTGCCGACTCCTCGAGCTCGCCGAGGTCGACCGCGACGTCGAGGAGGTCCTCGATGCGGCGCAGCAGAGCGACGGTCGCCTTGGGCGACGGCGGCTGCGAGACGTAGTGGGGCACGGCCGCCCACAGCGAGACCGAGGCCATGCCGCGGCGGTGGCAGGCGTCCTGGAGCACGCCGGTGATGCCGGTGGGGCCCTCGTAGCGGGAGCGCTGGAGCCCGAGGCGCTCGGCGGTGGCGGTGTCGTACGCGTGCCCCGTGACCGGGACGGGCCGGGTGTGCGGGCTGTCCGCGAGCAGCGCGCCGAGCGTCACCACCATCGTGGCGCCGGCGGCGTCGACCGCGTCGACGATCTCGTCGCAGAACGCCCGCCAGCGCATGTTGGGCTCGATGCCGTGCAGCAGGATGAGGTCCCGCTCCAGGCCCGGCGGGCGGGCGACGGCGAGCGTCGTCGTCGGCCAGGTCAGCTCGCGGTCGCCCTGAGCGGTGAGGGCCACCGTCGGCCGGTTCACCTGGTAGTCGTAGTAGTCCTCGCCGTCGAGCTCGGCCACGACCTCGGCGTCCCACGCGTCCGCGAGGTGGTCGAGGGCGTCGCTCGCCGCGTCTCCGGCGTCGTTCCAGCCCTCGAAGGCCGCGATGACGACAGGGTCACGCAGCGGCGGCATGGGCGAAGCGGTGGTCATCGCCATCAGCCTACGTGGCTGCGCGGCCGTCTCCGGCGAGCCGCGTCAGGTGGTGTGCACGATCAGCACGTCGCACGCGGCGCGGTGCGAGACGTTCTGAGGCACCGAGCCGAGCAGCCGTCCGGCGAGCGAGTTGAGCCCGCGGTTGCCCACCACGAGGACGTCGGCCTTGGAGGTCTCGACGGCCTCGATGAGCACGTCGACCGGGTCGCCGGCGATGGCGTGCTTGCGGATCTTCGTCGCGCCCGCCTTGGCGGCGATGTCCTCGGCGTCGGCGAGGACGCCCTCGGCCGGGGTCGCGCCCTCGACCTTGTACGCCATGTCGTTGCCGAGCTGGTCGGCCGCCCTGGCGCGCTCCCGCGAGCTCATCTCCCGGTAGGCCGAGACCAGGTGCAGGGTGGCACCGGCGTCGACCGCCAGCCGCGCCGCCCGGTCGACGGCCTTGAAGCTCGACTTCGACCCGTCGGTCCCGACAAGGACGTTGTCGTAGCTCGCCATGGTGTCCCTCTCGCCCGGTCGGTCGTGATCGACGTCACCCTAGCGATCGGCGGCGGCCACGGACATACCGTCAGACGGTCACGCCCGCGGCCCGCAGCTCCTCGACGGCGGCCCGCGACGCGTCGGGGTCGACCCCGGCCGCGAGCTCGAGCGCCAGCCGTACGGCGAAGCCCTCGCGCCGGGCGTCCAGCGCCGTCGCCCGGACGCAGTGGTCGGTCGCGAGCCCGGCCACCACGACCCGGCCGACGCCGGCCTCGCGCAGCAGGCCGGCGAGGTCGCGACCCGCCCGGTCCGCCCCGAGGAACGCCGAGTAGCCGTCGCCGTACTGGCCCTTGTCGACGACGACGTCGAGCTCATCGGCCACGGTTGCGAAGGCGGGGTGGAGCTCGGCCCCCTCGGAGCCGGCGCGGCAGTGCACCGGCCACGACCGGACGAAGTCGGGGTGGTCGCTCCAGTGGGCCCCGGGGTCGACGTGCCAGTCGCGGCTCGCCACGACGAGGGCGTACTCGGCCCGGTGGGCACGGACGTGGTCGGCGAGCGCGGCAGCCACCGCGGCGCCGCCGGTGACGGCGAGCGACCCGCCCTCGCAGAAGTCGTTCTGGACGTCGACGCAGACCAGCGCGGTCCGCGTCGGTGCGGCCGCCGGCGGGGAATCGGTCACGCTCGCTCCGATCATGCGGGAATGGCGGGGCAGTGCCCCGTATTCTGGGCGCATGCCCCTCGACGTGTCCGAAGTCGCCCTGCGGCCGGACGCGACCGAGGCCCTCCGCGCGATTCTCGAGCAGCGGATCGTGCTGCTCGACGGCGCGATGGGCACCATGATCCAGCGGCACGCCTTCAGCGAGGCGGAGTTCCGCGGGGAGCGGTTCGCCGACTGGGAGCGCGACCTGCGCGGCAACAACGACCTGCTGACCCTCACCCAGCCCGACGCGATCCGCGAGATCCACCAGGCCTACCTCGCCGCCGGCGCCGACCTGGTCGAGACCAACACCTTCAACGCCCAGAAGATCTCGCTCGCCGACTACGGCATGGAGCCGCTGGCGTACGAGCTCAACCTGGCCTCGGCGCGGCTTGCCCGCGAGGCCTGCGACGCGGTGACGGCCGAGACGCCCGACCGGCCGAGGTTCGTCGCCGGCGCGCTCGGCCCGACGAACCGGACCGCGTCGATCTCGCCCGACGTCAACGACCCGGGCGCGCGCAACGTGACCTACGAGCAGCTGGTCGAGGCGTACCTGGAGCAGGCGAACGGGCTCGTCGACGGCGGCGCCGACCTGCTGCTCATCGAGACGATCTTCGACACCCTCAACGCGAAGGCCGCGGTCTTCGCCCTCGAGACGCTGTTCGAGGAGCGCGGCCGCCGCTGGCCGGTGATGATCTCCGGCACCATCACCGACGCCTCCGGACGGACCCTCTCGGGGCAGGTGACCGAGGCGTTCTGGAACTCGGTGCGGCACGCCCGGCCGCTGCTCGTCGGCCTCAACTGCGCGCTGGGTGCGGCCGAGATGCGGCCCTACCTCGCCGAGATCTCGCGCATCGCCGACTGCTTCGTCTCCTGCTATCCGAACGCCGGCCTGCCCAACGCGTTCGGCGAGTACGAGGAGGAGCCGGACCAGACCGCCGGCATCGTGCGCGAGTTCGCCGACAGCGGCCTGGTCAACCTGCTCGGCGGCTGCTGCGGCACCACGCCCGACCACATCGCCGCGCTCGCCGCGACGGTCGACGGGCTGGCGCCGCGGGTCCCGCCGGTCCGCGAGCCTGCGCTGCGGCTGTCGGGCCTCGAGCCGCTGACGGTCACGGCCGAGTCGCTCTTCGTCAACGTCGGCGAGCGGACCAACATCACCGGGTCTGCGAGGTTCCGCAACCTCGTCCGCGACGGCGACTTCCCGGCCGCCCTCTCGGTCGCGCGCCAGCAGGTCGAGAACGGCGCGCAGGTCATCGACATCAACATGGACGAGGGCATGATCGACGGCGTCGCGGCGATGGACCGCTTCGTCAAGCTCATCGCCAGCGAGCCCGACATCAGCCGCGTCCCGCTGATGGTCGACTCCTCGAAGTTCGCCGTCATCGAGGCCGGCCTGCGGTGCGTGCAGGGCAAGCCCATCGTCAACTCCATCTCCCTCAAGGAGGGTGAGGAGAAGTTCCGCCGGGAGGCGACGCTGTGCCGCAAGTACGGCGCCGCCGTCGTCGTCATGGCCTTCGACGAGGACGGGCAGGCGGACAACCTCGAGCGCCGCAAGATCATCACGCAGCGGGCGTACCGGATCCTCGTCGAGGAGCTGGGCTTCCCTGCCGAGGACGTGATCTTCGACCCGAACGTCTTCGCCGTCGCGACCGGCATCGAGGAGCACGCCAACTACGGCGTCGATTTCATCGAGGCGACCCGCTGGATCAAGGCCAACCTGCCGCAGGCCCTGGTCTCCGGCGGCGTCTCCAACGTCTCGTTCTCCTTCCGCGGCAACAACGCCGTCCGCGAGGCGATCCACGCCGTCTTCCTGTTCCACGCCATCGCCGCCGGCATGGACATGGGCATCGTCAACGCCGGTGCGCTGGTCGTCTACGACCAGGTCGACCCACGGCTGCGCGACGCGATCGAGGACGTGATCCTCAACCGCCGGCCCGACGCCGCGGAGCGGCTGCTCGACATCGCGACCGAGTTCGCCGGTGCCGGCACCACGGCCGCGGGAGCCGACGAGGCGTGGCGCGAGCTGCCGGTCGGGGAGCGCATCACCCACGCCCTGGTGAAGGGCATCGACGACTACGCCGAGACCGACACCGAGGAGCTGCGGGCCGAGATCGAGGCGCGCGGCGGCCGCCCGATCGAGGTCATCGAGGGCCCGCTGATGGCCGGGATGAACGTCGTCGGCGACCTGTTCGGCGCCGGCAAGATGTTCCTGCCACAGGTCGTGAAGTCGGCCCGCGTGATGAAGAAGGCCGTCGCCTACCTGGTGCCGTACATCGAGGCCGAGAAGTCACCGGAGGACGCGGCCCGCAGCAACGGCACCGTCGTCATGGCGACCGTGAAGGGCGACGTCCACGACATCGGCAAGAACATCGTCGGGGTCGTGCTGCAGTGCAACAACTACGACGTGATCGACCTCGGCGTGATGGTCCCGGCGCAGAAGATCCTCGACGCCGCGAAGGAGCACAGCGCCGACGTCATCGGGCTGTCCGGTCTCATCACCCCGTCGCTCGACGAGATGGTCAACTTCGCGGCCGAGATGGAGCGCCAGGGGTTCGACCTGCCGCTGATGATCGGCGGGGCGACGACCTCGCGGGCGCACACCGCGGTCAAGGTCGACGGCAAGTACCACGGTCCCGTGATCTGGGTGAAGGACGCGTCGCGGTCCGTACCCGTCGTCGCGGCGCTGCTCAGCGACGCGCAGCGACCCGCGCTGCTGGCCTCGACGTCCGCCGACTACGACGCGCTGCGGGAGCGGCACGCCGCACGCAACGACGGCGCGGTGCTGCTCTCTCTGGACGACGCCCGCGCCGACCGCACGCCGATCGACTGGACCGGCTACCGCCCGCCGCGCCCGCGCCTCATCGCACAGCAGGCGCGCGACATGCACACCGACGACCGGCCCCCGGCCACGGCGCCGCCGCAGCTGGTCAAGACGTTCCACGACTACCCGCTGGCCGAGCTCCGTGAGTACATCGACTGGCAGCCGTTCTTCAACGCCTGGGAGATGAAGGGCCGTTACCCGGACATCCTCAACAACCCGGCGTCCGGTGAGGCCGCGCGCAGGCTGTGGGACGACGCGCAGCAGATGCTCGACCGCGTGATCGCCGAGCGGTGGCTGCGCGCCGACGCGGTGCTCGGGCTGTTCCCCGCCAACGCGGTCGGCGACGACATCGAGGTGTACGCCGACGAGCGCCGGACCACGACGCTCGCCACCGTCCACCAGCTGCGCCAGCAGGTCGCCCACCGCGCCGGGGTCCCGCACCGCTCGCTCGCCGACTTCGTCGCGCCGAAGGACACCGGCATCCGCGACTACCTCGGCGGCTTCGCCGTGACGGCCGGGCTCGGCAGCGCCGCGAAGGTGGAGGAGTTCAAGGCCGCCAACGACGACTACAGCGCGATCCTGCTGGAGTCGCTCGCCGACCGGCTCGCGGAGGCGTTCGCCGAGCGGCTGCACGAGCGCGTACGGACCGACTTCTGGGGCTACGCGCCGGACGAGGACCTCGACGAGACGCAGCTGCTCAAGGAGGCGTACGCCGGCATCCGCCCGGCTCCGGGCTACCCGGCCTGCCCGGAGCACACCGAGAAGCAGACGCTCTGGCAGCTGCTGGACGTCAAGGCCCTCGCCGGCATCGAGCTCACCGAGAGCATGGCGATGTGGCCGGGTGCGTCGGTCAGCGGCTGGTACCTCTCCCACCCGCAGTCGCAGTACTTCGTGCTCGGGCGGATCGGCCGCGACCAGGTCGCCGACTACGCCGAGCGCAAGGGCTGGACGATGCGGGAGGCCGAGCGATGGCTCTCGCCGAACCTCGCCTACCGCAGCGACGACGAGTAGCGGAGACGCACACGTGAGCACCCAGGCCTGGGCCCGCGGCGAGGGCCCGTCGGTCCTGCGCGAGCTGCTGACGAGGCTGCGCCGTCCCACCGACGGGCTGCCCGCCGCCCTGCTGTGGGACATGGACGGGCTGCTGGTCGACTCCGAGCCGCTGTGGACCGTGGCCGAGACCGACCTGTTCCGCGGCTGGGGCGTGCGGTTCACCCCGTCGATGAAGGCGGCCATGGTCGGCAGCCGGATGGACCGCGCCGTCCCCATGATGATCGACTTCGGCGGTGCGGCAGCCGCCGGGTCATCGGTCGACGAGGTGTCCGCGTTCCTGCTGGCCCGCATGGTCGAGCTGTTCCGGTCCGAGCTGCCGCTGCTGCCGGGCGTCGCCGCGCTGCTCGGCGAGGTGGCCGACGCCGGCATCCCGCAGGCGCTGGTGTCCTCGTCGTACCGGGTGCTGGTCGACGCCGCCCTGTCGGCCCTGCCCGGTCACCCGTTCTCGACGTCGGTGGCCGGGGACGAGGTCTCCCGCGGCAAGCCCGACCCCGAGCCGTACCTGCTGGCGGCCCGCCGGCTCGAGGTCGACCCCAGGCTCACCGTCGTGCTCGAGGACACCCCGACCGGTGCGCGCGCCGGTGCCGCCGCCGGCGCGCGGGTCCTCTACTGCCCGTCGGTCGCCGGTGCGGGCGAGCCCGAACCCGGCTGGCGTGCCGTCGCGACCCTGGCCGACGTCTCGCTCGCCGGCATCCGGGCCTGGCTCCGCGCGCGTTAGGGGACGACGACCACGGGCCGGTTGGCCCGCTTCACCAGTGCCACGGCGACC
>CAJCIY010000090.1 GCA_903970495.1 Candidatus Melainabacteria bacterium
GTGTTCTGCACTCGCTGCGGTCAGCAGAACCCCGACGAGGCCGAGTTCTGCGCCCGCTGCGGCACCGCCCTGCTGCGTCCGGGCGGGCCGGTCGCCGACGGTGGCGGCGGTGAGCCGACCGCGACCTCGAGCCTGAGTGCGATCAACACGGCGCTCACGACCGAGACCGACGATGACGGCACCGGCGATGACGGGGCGGCTGTCGCCGGCCTGCCCGACGGCGCGGCGCTGCTCGTCGTGCGCCGCGGCCCGAACGCCGGCAGCCGCTTCCTGCTCGACGCGCCGACCACCACGGCCGGCCGGCACCCCGACAGCGACATCTTCCTCGACGACGTCACGGTCTCCCGGCGTCATGCCGAGTTCCGGCGGGGGGACGACGGCGTGGTCTCGGTCCGCGACGTGGGCTCGCTGAACGGCACGTACGTGAACCGCGAGCGGATCGATGCGGTGGATCTCGCCGGCGGCGACGAGGTCCAGATCGGCAAGTTCCGCCTGGTGTTCCTGCTCGCCGGCGATCCCGTCGCCGCGGGGGAGTGACCGCCGTGAGCGTCGCCGGGGCGCACTCGCTGCCCGAAGCACAGGAGACACCGGCAGCCGCCGGGCACGCGGCGGCCTCCTCGTCCCCGGAGCGGCGCGGTGGGCAGGCGTACCTCAACATCGGGGAGGTCCTCGCGCAGCTGCGGGGCGAGTTCCCCGAGGTGACCATCTCGAAGATCCGGTTCCTCGAGGCGGAGGGCCTCGTCGAACCGGCCCGGACGCCGTCGGGCTACCGCAAGTTCTCGAGGGCGGACGTGGGCCGGCTCCGCTTCGTGCTCGGGGCCCAGCGCGACCGCTACCTCCCGCTGCGCGTCATCAAAGACCAGCTCGCGGCGCTCGACCGGGGCCTGGAGCCGGCGCTGCCGGCCGAGGGCGGCCCGCGGGTGCCCCGCGCGCTCAGCGCCGTCGACGACGGCACCGACGCGGACGACTTCCTGCCGGACGCGACGCCGCTGCGGCTGTCGCGGACCGAGCTGCTGTCGACCAGCGGGCTGCAGGAGGCGCAGCTCGTCGGCCTCGAGCAGTACGGCCTGCTCGGCCCCCGCCCCGGCGGCCACTACGACGGGAACGCGCTGGTCATCGCCCAGACGGTCGCCACCATGGCGGCGTCGGGCCTCGAGGCGCGGCACCTCCGCCCGTTCAAGACCGCGGCCGACCGTGAGATCGGCCTGGTGGAGCAGGTCGTGAGCCCGCTCGACCGGTCGCGCAACGCCGAGGCGCGCGCCCAGGCGGTGCGCGAGCTTGCCGCGCTGTCCGTGCGGCTGCACGCCGCGCTGGTCCGCGACGGCCTGAACCGCGACGCGGCCGGCTAGCAGCCCGGAGTGCCGGATCGCGAGGGTAAGGTCGGTCCGTGCACGAGGTGACGGTGGTCGGTGTCCGGGTGGAGCTCCCGGCGAGTCAGCCGATCGTGCTGCTCAAGGAGAACGACGGCGAGCGCTACCTCTCGATCTGGATCGGGGCCGTCGAAGCGACGGCGATCGCCTTCGCCCAGCAGGGCGTGACGACGCCCAGGCCGATGACGCACGACCTGCTGCGCGACGTGCTGGTCGGCCTCGACCACCCGCTGCGCCAGGTGATCATCACCGACGTGCAGGACGGGATCTACTACGCGAACCTCGTCTTCGACGGTGACGTGACGGTCTCGGCCCGACCCTCCGATGCGATCGCACTGGCCATCCGCACCGGCACCCAGGTGTTCTGCGCCGATCAGGTCCTCGACACGGCCGGGATCCTCGTCCCGGACGAGGGCGAGCCGGAGAGCGAGACCGAGCGGGAGACCGAGGTCGAGCGGTTCCGGGAGTTCCTCGACACGATCTCGCCCGAGGACTTCGACGGCTCCTGAGACCGCCCTACCTTGACCTTCAGGTAGAGGTCGAGGGTTGCGACACGACACGCACGCAGCCAGGACGGGTTCGACTGGTTAGCATGCGCGAGCGGGACGGCAGCAGCCGACGACCGACAGCAGCCCCAGCGGAGGACGAGATGGACGCGGTGCGGCCGGACGGTCAGCAGGAGGTCCTCTTCGGTGCCGCCCCGGCGTCCTACCCGGGCGACGACGTCGGCTACCGGGGTTCGGTTGCCTGCGGCGCAGCCGGCATCACCTACCGCCAGCTCGACTACTGGGCCCGCACCGGGCTCGTCGTTCCCAGCGTCCGCGACGCCGCCGGCTCCGGGAGCGCGCGGCTCTACTCGTTCCGCGACGTCCTGGTCCTGAAGGTCGTGAAGCGGCTGCTGGACACCGGCGTCTCGCTGCACAACATCCGGACGGCCGTCGAGCTGCTCCGCGCCCGCGGCGTCAGCGACCTGGCCGGGATCACCCTCCTGTCGGACGGCGCAACCGTCTACGAGTGCACCTCGCAGGACGAGATCGTCGATCTGCTGGCCGGCGGCCAGGCGGTGTTCGGCATCGCGGTCGGGCGGGTCGTGCGCGAGATGGAGGGCCAGCTCGCGTCGCTGCCCAGCGAGCGGGCCACCGAGGACGGCGAGCTCGTGGCCGGTGGGCCGTCCGGCGACGAGCTCGCGGAGCGCCGCCGCCGCCGTACCAGCGCCTGACGCCACCCGCCCGGTAGGCTGAGGTCGACCGAAGACCCCGCGCGGGAGAGTTCACGCCGATGGTGGCGTGGCGCCGAAGGAGCAACCTCCCGGAATCTCTCAGGCAGCCGTACCGCGCGGGCGAGGCAGCTCTGGAAAGCGGTCGCCCGGTGACGTGCGACCCACCGACGGTGCAAGCGTCCGGACTCCCGGCGCGAAGCTCACAGGTGCCCGGACAGAGGGGTGATCGCCGCACCGCAGGTGCCGCGACCGTCGCCGCCCACGCGGCCCAGCTCCGGGAGCTCCCATGACCACCCTCGCCGACCGCCCCGATCTCCGTGTCTCGCCGGCCGCACCCGCCTCGCTGGCCGAGCTCGCCGACCCACCGTTCGCGGCCCGCCACATCGGGCCGGACCCGGCGGCGCGCGACACCATGCTCGCCGCCCTCGGGTTCGCCACCACAGCCGAGCTCGTCCGCGCCGCGGTGCCCGCCTCCATCCTCGATCTCGCCCTGGACGGGTTGCCCGCCGCGGCCAGCGAGCCGCAGGTGGCCGCGGAGCTGCGGGCGCTGGCCGACCGCAACGTCGTCCGCCGGCCGATGATCGGGCTGGGCTACCACGGCACCCACACGCCGCCGGTCGTCCGCCGGGGCGTGCTGGAGAACCCGGCCTGGTACACGGCGTACACGCCCTACCAGCCGGAGATCAGCCAGGGCCGGCTCGAGGCGCTGCTCAACTTCCAGACGATGGTCTGCGACCTGACAGGCCTCGCGACAGCCGGCGCGAGCCTGCTCGACGAGGCGACGGCTGCGGCCGAGGCCATGACGGTGGCGCGCCGCACCAGCCGCGCGCCGCAGGGCGCCGCGTTCGTGGTCGACGCCGACACCCACCCGCAGACGCTCGCGGTGCTCGGCACCCGCGCCGACCCGCTCGGCATCCCGCTGCTCGTCGCCGACCTCTCCCACGGGCTGCCCGAGGGGGAGGTCTTCGGCGTGCTGCTCTCCTACCCGGGCAGCTCGGGCGAGATCCGTGACATCGCGCCGCTGATCGCGGCCGCCCAGGGCCGCGGGGCGATCGTGGCGGTGGCCACCGACCTGCTGGCGCTGAGCCTCCTCACGCCACCCGGCGAGCTCGGTGCCGACATCGCCGTCGGCTCGGCGCAGCGGTTCGGCGTGCCGCTCGGGTACGGCGGCCCGCACGCCGGCTTCCTCGCGGTCCGCACCGGGCTCGAGCGGTCCCTGCCGGGACGGCTCGTCGGGGTGAGCGTCGATGCGGACGGGGCACCGGCGTACCGGCTCGCGCTGCAGACGCGCGAGCAGCACATCCGCCGGGACAAGGCCACCTCGAACATCTGCACCGCGCAGGTCCTGCTGGCGGTCATGGCCGGCATGTACGCGGTGTGGCACGGCCCCGAGGGGCTCGAGCGGATCGCCCGGCGGACGCACCGGATGGCCGAGGTCCTCGCGGCCGGGCTCCGCGCCGGCGACGTCGAGGTGCTGCACGAGCGGTTCTTCGACACCGTGCGCGCCTGCGTCCCCGGGCGCGCGGCCACGGTCGTCGCCGACGCGGACGCCCGTGGCGTCGACCTCCTGCAGGTCGGCGACGACGTCGTCGGCATCGCCTGCGACGAGACCACCACGGTCTCGGACCTGCTGGCGGTGTGGGCAGCGTTCGGCGTCGCGGGGGACGTCGAGGCGCTCGAGGCGGTCACCGCCGAGACCGGGCTGCCGACCCGCCGGAGCGCGTACCTCGAGCACCCGGTCTTCCACGACCACCGCAGCGAGACGGCGCTGCTGCGCTACCTGCGGCTGCTCGCGGACCGCGACTACGCCCTGGACCGCGGCATGATCCCGCTCGGCTCCTGCACGATGAAGCTCAACGCGACGACCGAGATGGAGCCGGTCAGCCTGCCCGGCTTCGCCGAGATCCACCCGTTCGCCCCGGTCTCGCAGGCGACCGGGTACCGGCAGCTGGTCGACGACCTGACGGGCTGGCTCGCCGCGATCACCGGCTACGACGCGGTCAGCCTGCAGCCGAACGCGGGTTCCCAGGGCGAGTTCGCGGGTCTGCTCGCGATCCGGGCCTACCACCGCGCGAACGGCGACACCGGGCGGGACGTCTGCCTGATCCCGTCGAGCGCGCACGGCACCAACGCGGCGAGCGCCGTGATGGCCGGCATGCGCGTCGTCGTGGTGGCCTGCGACGACGAGGGCAACGTCGACCTCGACGACCTGCGGGCGAAGATCGCGGCCCACGGTTCCCAGCTGGCGGCGCTGATGATCACCTACCCCAGCACCCACGGCGTGTACGAGACGGCGGTGCGCGACGTCTGCGCCGCGGTCCACGACGCCGGCGGCCAGGTCTACGTCGACGGCGCGAACCTGAACGCGCTCGTCGGGCTGGCCAAGCCGGGTCGCTTCGGCGCCGACGTGAGCCACCTCAACCTGCACAAGACCTTCTGCATCCCGCACGGCGGCGGGGGTCCGGGCGTCGGTCCGGTGGGCGTCCGCGCCCACCTCGCGCCGTACCTGCCGAACCACCCGCTCGTCACGCCGTCGGAGGGCCTTGCCGCCGAGGGTGTCGGCGCGGTGTCGGCGGCGCCGTTCGGGAGCGCCGGGATCCTGCCCATCTCCTGGGCGTACGTGCGGCTGATGGGCGGCGAGGGGCTGCGGTCCGCGACCGAGCACGCGATCCTGGCGGCCAACTACGTCGCACACCGCCTGCGCGAGCACTTCCCGGTGCTGTACGCCGGGGCGGGCGGGTTGGTCGCCCACGAGTGCATCCTCGACCTGCGCGGCATCACCCGGACGACCGGCGTCAGCGTCGACGACGTGGCCAAGCGGCTCGTCGACTACGGCTTCCACGCACCGACGATGTCGTTCCCCGTCGCCGGGACGCTGATGGTCGAGCCGACCGAGAGCGAGGACCTCGGGGAGCTGGATCGCTTCTGCGACGCGATGATCGCCATCCGCGGCGAGATCGACCGGGTCGCCGCGGGGGAGTGGCCGGCGGGCGACAACCCGCTGGCGAACGCGCCGCACACCGCGGCGATGCTGACGGCGGCCTGGGAGCACCCGTACGACCGGGCGCTCGCGGTCTTCCCCTCACCCGGCCAGGAGCGGAGCAAGTACTGGCCGCCGGTGCGGCGGATCGACGGCGCGTACGGCGACCGCAACCTGGTCTGCTCGTGCCCGCCGCTCGAGGCCTACGCGTAAGAGGTCAGGCGGCCTGCGGGACCGCCAGCGGCCGGGGCAGCGGACGGCACTGCGGGCCGAGGGCATGGCCGTCGGGCAGCAGCTCGCCGGTGTCGTCGAAGCAGACCACGCCGTTGCAGAGCAGTCGCCAGCCCTGCTCGGGGTGGTCGGCGACGACGCGGGCGGCGTCGTGGTCGACGGCGTCGGACGCCGGACAAGCCGGTGCGTGCGTGCACATGTGCTGCTCCCCGCTGTTGGGCCACCTCCGTGGTGGCGCCTGCAGTCGGTCGCGGCACGGCCCGGGGTCGGACCTGCGGGCTGCCGGTCCGGTGGCCGGGGGTCGCGCTGTGGCCTCCTACACGATCGTCCCCGGAGCCACCCGACAGGACGGTCAACCGCAGGATCTGTGCACGGCCGTTCAGCCCAGTGACCTGGCCGGCACGGTGCTCAGGTCTTCCCCTCGCCCTCCTGTGCGGCCCGCAGCGGGTCGGTGTACGGCGACCAGTCGGCGAGGCGTACCGCGAGGCCTGTCTTCCGCACGGCCTCGACGACCTCCGGATCGTCGTCGACCACCAGCACGACCGGGCGGGTCGCGGTGATCGACCGCAGGCACTCGAGCTTGAACAGCCGCGCCGGGCGGTTGTCGTCGTCGGGCCGCATCAGCAGCTCGCCGCTCGGGAGGCGGTGACGGCGCAGCCAGGCGACGGTGAGGTCGCGGGTCCGGACCGGACGGCCGGTGAGGTAGACCAGCGCGTACGTCGCGGCAAGCTCCCGGGCCAGCGCGAGCCCGTCCTCGAGGACGGGGTCCTTCGCGGCGCCGCGGAAGAACCCGTCCCAGTCCTTGGGGCGGGAGGCCAGGTGGTGCAGCCGGTGCGCGACGTCGGCCAGCACGCCGTCGATGTCCAACACGGCTACCGGCCCGGTGCCCCCGCGGCCACTCACGCAGCGAGCGTACCGGCGTGGCTGGCCCAGCGGACGGTCGGACACGGCGCCGCTTCCTGGATGGACCGCCGTGGCCACCACGACGCTGTCGCAGAGGACACCGAACGACGACGGGGCGGAGCTCGCCGCCCTCATCATGGGGACATGAGGAGCTACCGCCGGCAGCTGCGCGGCCACACCTACGCCTTCAGCGGTCTGACCGAGCTGCTGGCCAAGGCCAGCCCGCCGCGGTCCGGGGACGAGCTCGCCGGCTGCGCGGCCGCCTCCGCGGCGGAGCGGGTAGCCGCGCAGTGGGCCCTGGCGGACGTCCCGCTACCGGAGTTCCTCGAGGACCTGGTCGTGCCGTACGAGTCCGACGAGATCACGCGGCTCATCGTCGACGAGCTCGACGCCGGTGCCTTCGCTGCCGTCTCGCACCTGACGGTGGGCGGCTTGCGCGACCGACTCCTGGAGATCGCAGCCGGGCCCGACCCCGCCGCGACACTGGCCGCGCTCGCACCTGGCCTGATGCCGGAGATGGCGGCTGCGGTGAGCAAGCTCATGCGTGCGCAGGATCTCGTCGCCGTCGCCCGGAGGGTCGAGGTCACGACGGCGTTCCGGGACACCATCGGCCTGCCCGGGCGGATGGCGACCCGGCTGCAACCGAACCATCCGACCGACGACCCGCGCGGGGTCGCGGCGGCGGTGCTCGACGGCCTGCTGCTCGGGGCCGGCGACGCGGTCATCGGCGTCAACCCGGCGACCGACTCGCCGCAGGTGACCCGCGACCTGCTGCACCTGCTCGACGAGGTGCGCAGCCGGTACGACATCCCGACCCAGACCTGTGTGCTCGCCCACGTGACCACGACCCTCGAGCTCATCGAGCGCGGTGCGCCGGTCGACCTGGTCTTCCAGTCGGTCGGTGGTACGCAGGCCACCAACGCGGCGTTCGGCGTCGACGTCGCCCTCCTCGACCAGGTACGGGCGGCAGCCGTCGACCTGCACCGCGGCACGGTGGGCGAGAACGTCCTCTACCTCGAGACCGGCCAGGGGTCCTCGCTCTCGGCGGGCGCGCACCTCGGCACCGGCGGCAGGCCAGTCGACCAGCAGACGCTCGAGGCACGGACCTACGGCCTGGCGCGCCACCTGCAGCCGTTGCTGGTCAACACCGTCGTCGGCTTCATAGGCCCCGAGTACCTGTACGACGGCAAACAGATCATCCGGGCAGGCCTCGAGGACCATTTCTGCGGCAAGCTGCTCGGCGTCCCCATGGGTGTCGACGTCTGCTACACGAACCATGCCGAGGCGGACGAGGACGACACGGACGTGCTCCTCACGATGCTGGGCACGGCCGGCTGCACCTACGTCATAGCCGTGCCCGGCGCCGACGACGCGATGCTCGGCTACCAGAGCACCTCCTGCCACGACGCCCTCTATGTCCGTGACGTGCTGGGGCTGCGCGCCGCACCGGAGTTCGAGGCCTGGCTCGACGGGCTCGGCATGCTCGACGACCGCGGGGGAGTGTTGCCCGTCGACGCGTCACCGCTGCTGGCCATCGGTCGATGACGCCCGGTGACGATGTCTGGGCCGAGCTCCGCCGGGCGACGCAGGCGCGGATCGGTCTCGGGCGCGTCGGCAACGGACTCCCGACGGCCGCGGAGCTGGACTTCCGGGCCTCCCACGCCGCCGCGCGCGACGCTGTCCACCAGCTCCTGGACCTGCCCCGCCTGATCGCCGAGCTGGCGCCACTCGGGCTGGGGGAACCGCTGCTGGTCACCAGCCAGGCGGCTGACCGCGCGCAGTACCTGCGACGGCCCGACCTCGGCCGGGAGCTGTCTGCTCCGCTGTCCGGGCAGACCTGCGAGGTGGCGCCGGTCCTGGCCGACGGACTGTCGGCGAGGGCAGTGCAGGCGCACGCCGCGCCGCTGCTCCGCGCTCTGCTCGAGCTCGGTCTCGCGCTCGGTGCCCCGGTCATCGCCACGCAGGCCCGGGTCGCTCTGGGGGACGAGGTCGGCGCCGCCCTGGGCGCCTCCGCCGTGCTGGTGCTGATCGGCGAGCGGCCCGGCCTGTCGGTGCACGACAGCCTCGGTGCCTACCTCACCTGGGACGCCCGCCCCGGGCGTACCGATGCGCAGCGCAACTGCGTGTCGAACATCCGGTCGCCTGGCGGCACGAGCTACGCGGACGCCGCCCGGGTGCTCGTCGGACTGCTGGCGGGTGCGCGCGAGATCGGTGAGTCCGGCGTACGGGTCAAGGACCGGACACGCGAGACCCTCACGTCACCGACGGCGCCGGCTGCGATCTGATCGTGGCAGCAGCGGCTCTCCGGCCAGAGATCCCCCGTCCCGACACCTCCTGACATAATGCTCATTATCGGCGTACACGGGGTGTGTCGGCGTGGCGCGCGTGAACGCTTGCTGAGAAGGGAATCCTGTCCGGAACTGCGTCGTTGATCACCGCGTAGGACGAGGTGACGACATCGTTGCCACCGACCGGGTGTGATCTTCGCCCCGGCGTCCGATCCCAGGAGGTTCCCATGGCAGACCGTGTGCTTCGAGGCAGCCGGCTCGGTGCGGTGTCCTACGAGAACGAGCGCGGCCAGGCGCCGGCGGCGCGGGTCCGGGTCGACTTCACGTGCCCGCAGGGCCACGCGTTCGACGTCGTCTTCGCCGAGGAGGCCGATCTGCCCGGCGTCTGGGACTGCCCGACGTGCGGCGCGGCCGCGCAGGCCGTCGGCGGTGCCGCCCCCGCAGCCAAGGCGAGCAAGCCGGCCCGTACGCACTGGGACATGCTGCTCGAGCGGCGCAGCGTCAGCGACCTGCAGGTGCTGCTCGACGAGCGGCTGGCCGAGATCCGCGGCGACAGCGGGCCGCCGCGTCGCCGCTCCGCCTGACCTCCCCGACACCCCGGTGCGGGCGTGACTGCTCGTCATAACGTGCGGTGGTCCTTGGTGAGGTCGATCGGTCCCTCGGTGGGATCAGCGAGGGTGCTGTCCACGACCCGAGGGTCGTCGGCCGTCCGGGAGCGTCGCTGCCATCCGCCGACCGTCACGATCTGGGCCGCGAAGCGGTGCGCGAGCGCCCGGCGCACGACCGCTCTGCCCGGCGGCGTCAGGCCGACGAGTCCGATCGCCGCCGTCACGAAGCCCGGCACAGCGACCAGGCCCGCCGCGAGCACACCGGCGGCGACGTTCCCGAGCTGTCGCTCCGGGCTCTGATCGCGGCGCCGGCGCCGGCTCCGGAAGGCGGCCCATCCTTCGCGCCGCAGCAGCTCTGCCCCGACCAGGCTGACGACGACGAGCAGCAGCAGCGTGAACGGCCAGGAGATGGCGTGCGCGACCGCGACCGCAGCAGCGATCTCGACGATGAGCACCGTGACGAGCACGGCCCCGGTGTAGCGCACCGTCAGCGCCGGGTGCCGAGGCGTTCGAAGCGCGCCGCCATCCCCCAGCGGGTCACCCGCAGGAGCGCCTCGCCGACGATCGCCCGGCTCATCTTGCTGTAGCCTTCGGTTCGCTCGACGAACGTGATCGGGACCTCGCGTACCCGGAAACCGGCGCGGACGGCCTGCCAGACGACGTCTACCTGGAAGCAGTAGCCCTGCGAGGCGACGTCCGCCAGCGAGAGCTTCTCCAGCACCTCGCGTCGGTACGCGCGGTAGCCACCGGTCGCGTCGCCGAGCGAGAGCCCGAGCGCCAGCCGCGTGTAGGCGTTGCCGACCCGCGAGATCAGCAGCCGCGAGACCGGCCAGTTGCGGACCTCACCGCCGTCGACCCACCGGCTCCCGAGGACGACGTCGGCGTCCCGCAGCGCCGCGAGCAGGCGTGGCAGCTCCTCGGGCTGGTGACTGCCGTCCGCGTCCATCTCGACGAACACGTCGTAGCCCTGCTCGAGGCCCCAGCCGAAGCCGGCGACGTACGCGGCGCCCAGGCCGGCCTTGCCCGGACGGTGCAGGACGTGGACCGCGGGGTCGTCGGTGGCGATCCGGTCGGCGATCTCCCCCGTGCCGTCGGGGCTCGCGTCGTCGAGCACGAGGACATCGGCCATGGGCACGGCGGCCCGCAGCCTCGCCAGCGTGGACGGCAGCGTCACGGCCTCGTCGTACGTCGGGATGCACACCAGCACCCGTCCCATCGGGCGCTCCGCCTGCGCTGTCACCAGGTGCTCCGTCCGATGAGTGGCCGCCGACCGCGGCACACCCCTCCCCCGACCGCGGCACCGACGATCTTCCCACGTCACCGGCCGCGCCGGGCGGATTCCAGCCCGGACCCGCGGGACGGCGCCGGGCACCGGACCCGGCCGCCCTTCGGACCGACCGCACGACGACCGGATGTCGCCGTGCCGCCGTTGTCTACTGGGCGCCCGGGACCGGCCCGGCTCACGCCGCCGACCGGTGCTCCCGGGGGACACACGCCCGGCCACACCACCGCTCCGGGCCTGGCACCGGCGTCGCGCCGACCGGAGTCGGTGGACACCCGCTCGAGCGGCGGTGGGCAGGCGGTGCGGGAGGCGCCGTACCTGCGACGCGGAGGGACGCTACTCACCCCTCGAGCGGCACTCAACCCGCCTGTGACCTGGGCGTTCGTACATACCCCCAGGTCGGAACGGTGCGGGGCCCCGACATCGATCATGACGCGCTCGGCGTGTCGGGCACCGACGCGCAGGATGATGGGGGGCAGCACGCCGTATCCGGAAATCTTCCCGCGGAATGAGGGACAAGCGGGAGATCTTCCGGTAGAGTCACGAACGTCTGCACCGCACCGTCGCGGCGCTCTCATCCCGCCACCTTCCGGAGGTCCGCCATGCCCTCGTCGCTCCTCGCGGCCAGCACCACCCCGGCGCCCGCGCCCGACGAGGTGATGGCCAGCCTCAGCCGGCACCTGCTGGTCGACGGGTACGACATGGTGCTCGACCTCGACGCCAGCGAAGGCGTCTGGCTGGTCGACGCGCGCGACGGCCGTCGCTACCTCGACATGTTCACCTTCTTCGCGTCCTCGGCCCTCGGGATGAACCACCCCGGCCTGGTCCAGGACGAGGAGTTCCGCGCCACCCTCGGCGCGGTCGCGCTCTCGAAGGTCGCCAACTCCGACGTGTACACCGTCGAGATGGCGCGCTTCGTCGACGCCTTCGCCCGCGTCCTGGGCGTCCCGGAGCTGCCGCACCTGTTCTTCATCGAGGGCGGCGCGCTGGCCGTCGAGAACGCGCTCAAGGTCGCCTTCGACTGGAAGTCACGCAGGAACGAGGCAGCCGGCCGCTCCCCCGAGCTCGGCACCAAGGTCCTGCACCTGCAGCACGCGTTCCACGGGCGTACCGGCTACACGCTGTCGCTGACGAACACCGAGGCCATCAAGACGGCCCGGTTCCCGAAGCTCGACTGGCCGCGCATCGACTCCCCCGCCGCGATCTTCCCGATCGCCGACAACCTCGCCGCGATCGAGGCGGCCGAGGCGGCGTCGCTCGCGCAGGCCCGCGCCGCGTTCGAGGCCAACCCGCACGACGTCGCCTGCTTCATCGCCGAGCCGATCCAGGGCGAGGGCGGCGACCGCCACCTGCGGCCCGAGTTCCTGCAGGGCGTCCAAGCGCTCTGCCGCGAGTTCGACGCGCTGTTCATCATGGACGAGGTGCAGTCCGGCTGCGGCCTGACCGGGACCGCCTGGGCACACCAGCAGCTCGGGGTCGAGCCGGACGTCGTCGCCTTCGGCAAGAAGACGCAGGTCTGCGGGATCATGGCCGGCCGCCGCGTCGACGAGGTGCCCGACAACGTCTTCGTCGTCTCGTCGAGGATCAACTCCACCTGGGGCGGCAACCTGACCGACATGGTCCGGTCGCGCCGGATCCTCGAGGTCATCGAGGCCGACGGCCTCATCGCGCGGGCCGGCGAGCTGGGAGGGCACCTGCTCGCCGCGCTCTCGGAGCTCGCCGGCGAGTTCCCCGCGCTGGTGTCCAACGTCCGCGGCCGCGGCCTGATGTGCGCGTTCACGCTGCCCTCCGGCGACGTGCGCAACACGGTCGTCAGCCGCTGCCGCGAGGAGCAGTCCCTGATGATGCTCGGCTGCGGGCCGGACGCGATCCGCTGGCGGCCGTCGCTCGCGGTCAGCGCGGCCGAGCTCGACGAGGCGGTCTCCCGCCTCCGCACCGTCCTCGCCTCCCTGTAAGAAAACCGCTGCTGCGAAAGGCATTTCGGTGACCCTCACCATCTCGTCCCTGATCGACGGCTCGCCGGTCGTCGGCCACCCCGGCGGCACGTACGTGTCGAAGAACCCGACCCGGCTCGCTGAGACCGTGGCCGAGGTCCAGCTCGGCGACGCGTCGACGTTCGTCGAGGCCGCCCGCCGGGCGAAGGCGGCGCAGGCGGACTGGGCGGCGACGCCCGCCCCCGTACGCGGCCGGGTCATCGCGCAGGTCGGCCGGCTCGTCGAGGCCAACAAGGAGGCCCTCGCGCAGCTCGTCACCGACGAGGTCGGCAAGCCGTACGCGGAGTCGTTGGGCGAGGTGCAGGAGATCATCGACACCTGCGACTTCTTCCTCGGCGAGGGCCGGCGGCTCTACGGGCAGACCGTGCCGAGCGAGATGCGCGATAAGCAGCTGTTCACCTTCCGCATGCCGGTCGGGGTCGCGGCGATCATCACGGCCGGCAACTTCCCGGTCGCGGTCCCGTCCTGGTACCTCGTGCCGGCGCTGCTGACCGGGAACACCGCGGTGTGGAAGCCGGCCGACTACGCCGCGGCGCTCGGCGACGCCCTCGCCCGGATCTTCCACGCCGGCGGGGTGCCGGTCGGCGCGCTGCAGCTGGTCCACACCGACGGCCCGCAGACCTTCGCCGGCCTCGAGCAGTCGCTCGAGCTCGGCCTGGTCCAGAAGGTCGGCTTCACCGGCTCGTCGGCCGTCGGCCGCGAGATCGGCGCGCTGTGCGGCCGGCACCTGCAGCAGCCGTGCCTCGAGCTCGGCGGCAAGAACCCGCTCGTCGTCATGCCGGACGCCGACCTCGACCTCGCCGTCGAGGGCGCGCTGTTCTCCGGATTCGGCACGGCTGGTCAGCGCTGCACCTCGCTCGGCACCGTCGTCGTGCACTCCTCGGTCCACGACGAGTTCCTGCGCCGCTACCGCGCGGCGGTCGACGCCGCCGTCGTCGGCGACCCGGCCGAGAAGGGCGTGCTGTTCGGGCCGATGCTCTCGGAGAAGTTCGGGACGCAGTTCGAGACCTACCTCGACGGCCTGATCGAGCCGCACCACGACGTACGGGGGCCGCGGGGCCGGATCACCGCGGCGAACCCGCGCGAGGGCTTCGTCGGCGACCCCGACGCCGGCGTCTTCATGCACCCGACGATCGTCGACGGCGTACGCCGGGACGACGCGATCTACGCCACCGAGACGTTCGGGCCGATGGTCGGCATCACGACGTTCGACACCTTCGAGGAGATGGTCGACCTCGCCAACGGCCACGGGTACGGCCTGTCGGCGGCGATCTACACTACCGACCCGAAGACCGTCTTCCGGTTCCGAGCTGCCGTGTCCGCCGGGATGCTCTCGGTGAACAACTCGACGTCCGGCGCCGAGGCGCACCTGCCCTTCGGCGGCAACGGCAAGTCGGGCAACGGTGCGCGGCAGAGCGGGATCTGGGTGCTCGACCAGTTCACCCGCTGGCAGTCGATGAACTGGGACTACTCAGGTCAGCTGCAGAAGGCGCAGATGGACACCGACGTCGTCGCCGGGGACCCCGACTTCCGGCTCTAGGTCTCGGTCGTTCCGGCGGGTCTGCCGATCAGCGCTTGCGGTACCAGCGAGGGCTCGTCGTCGGCGGCGGGTCCAGCTGCGCCCGCACGACCAGCATCGTGGGAGCCGGATCGGCGACCTGGTCGGCGAGCGCCGCCTCGAACGCGTCGCCGAACCCCTCGACCGTGACCGCCCGGATGCCGAACGATGCTGCGAGAGAGGCGAAGTCGGGGGTCACCAGCTCGGTCCCGAAGACCTGCTGGCCCGCGTGCTTCTGGTCGTACCGGAGCATGCCGTAGCCGCCGTCGTCGACGAGGACGACGGTGACCGGCAGCTGCTCCTGCGCGAGCGTCGCGAGCTCGCCGGCGGCGAACAGGAACCCGCCGTCGCCGCACAGGCAGACGACCGGCCCGTCGACCTGACCGAGCGCTGCGGCCGCCGCGGTGCCGATGCTGGCCGGGAAGCCGAAGCCGAGAGTCCCCCAGCCGACCGGGTACGCCAGGCGGCGCGGGCCGCCGACGCGGCCGAGGGCTGCGTACCAGTAGCCGGGGATGCACATGTCCGCGACCACCACGGCCTCGTCCGGCAGCACGCGGGCGAGGACGTCGAGCATCGCCATCGCCTCGGGCTGATCCTCACTCGCCGCGGCCCGCGCGGCAGTGCGGGCGGTCTCGAGATCCGCCCACGGTTGCTTGGGCTCGACGCCCGCCAGCAGACCCTCCAGCGCCGAGGCGACGTCGCCCTGCACCACGACGTCCGCCGGATAGTTCTTCGTGCCGTCAGCCGCGTCGATGTTCAGCACGACGAGCTTCGCGGGCGCTGGCTGGGCCCAGTTCTGCGTCATCATCCCGTCGAAGTCGGTCCCGACTGCGAGCACGACATCTGCTGCGTCCCAGAGCTTCCCGCACTCGGGAAGGTGCGGTGGCAGACCGACGGCGAGCGGGTGGTCCGGGCCCAGCAACCCGCGGGCCATGTACGTTGTGATGACGGGAGCGCCGAGCCGCTCGGCGGCCTCGCGGACGGCGTCGACCGAACCGTAGTGGTTCTCGGGCTCGTCCCACTCCCGGAGCGGGACCGCCCCGCCACCGACCCAGAGCAGCGGCCGCTCAGCGGCAGCGAGCAGCCCGGCTGCGGCCCGCATGGCCTGCTCGTCGCCAGACCGCTCCGGCTCGGCGGGGACCTCGACGTGGGCCCATGAGAGCTCCGGCATCGTTGCCGACAGGAGGTCGGTGGGTACCTGTAGGTACGTCGGCCGCCGCGGCAGCTGCAGTGCGAGATCGGCGGCGGCGATCGCGTCATCCACGAGCGTCGAGATCCGCTCCACGATGCGCATGGACTTGGTCACCGGGCGGAAGAGGTCCTCCTGGCCGACCGTCTCGTGCAGCACGCCGCGATAGACGCCCGGCCGCCGCAACGTCGTCGCGATGTCGGTCGCGACGACGAGGATCGGCGAGCGCGATGCCCACGCCTCCCCCACCGCGCCCAGTGTGTTCGCCGCACCCGGACCCGTGGTGGTGATGGCAACGCCGAGCCGCCCCGTCGCCCGTGCATATCCGTCGGCCGCATAGGCGGCGGTCTGCTCGTGGCGGACGCCGACGAGGCGGATCTCGCTGCGGGACAGCGCCTCCCACAGCGCGAGGTTGTGGACCCCGGGCAGGCCGAAGACCACCTCGACCCCGGCGTCGCGCAGCACCTCGACGATGACCTCGGCGCCGTTCACGCCACCACTCCTCGCGTCCGCAGTCCGTCGATCTCCGCACCGCTCAGACCCAGCCCGGAGAGCACCTCGTCGGTGTCGCGGCCGAGCGCCGGCGGCCCGGACCGCACGGCCGGCCGCACCCCGTCGACCAGGTACGGCGACCCGACCAGCGTCACCGGCTCGCCGTCGTGCGTGGTCTCGACCAGCAGCCCGGCGACCTGCGGGTCGGCGAGCGCCTCGCGCACCGACTGCACCGGCGCGCTCGGGACGCCCGCCACCGCGAGCAGCCCCGCCCACTCGGCCGCCGGCTTCAGCGCCAGCCGTTCGACGAGCAGCACACGCAGCTCTCGCCGGTGGACGACCCGCCCGGCGTTGGTCACGAAGCGCGGGTCGTCCGGAAGACCGACGACCGCTGCGAGAGAGGCGAACTGACGGTCGTTGCCGGCCCCGACGACGAGCGGGATGTCGGCGCAGGGCAGCGGCCCGTACGGCACGAGCGAGGGATGCTCGACGCCCATCCGGACCGGATCGGCACCGCCGACGAGCGCGGCGGTGGTCTGGTTCACGAGCGCCGCGACCGTCGACTCCAGCAGCGGCACCTCGACCCGCGGAGCGGCTGAACCGCGGTCGCGGGCGACCACGCCGGCCAACGCAGCGACGGCGGCGTGCAGCCCGGCGACGACGTCGGCGATGGCGACGCCGACCTTGCTCGCCTCGCCGTCCGCGGGACCGGTGACGTGCATCAGCCCGGACCGGGCCTGGGCCATGACGTCGTACCCGGGCAGCTCGCCGTCGGGGCCGTCGCTGCCGGCGCCGCGGATCGACACCCAGGCGGCCGCGGTCTCGTCGCGGAGCGCATCGAGGCCGAGCGAGCGCAGGTGCCGCGGCAGGAAGTTCTCGAGCACGACGTCGGCGGCGCGGGCGAGCGTCGCGACCACCGCGAACCCGTCGGCGGTCGACAGGTCGACGCCGACGGCTCGGCGGTTGCGGTTGACCGCCAGGAAGTACGTCGCGTCCGGGCCGTGGAAGGGCGGGCCCCACGAGCGGGTGTCGTCGCCGGCGCCGGGGCGCTCGACCTTGATGACGTCGGCGCCGAGGTCGGCCAGCACCATGGCCGCGTACGGGCCGGCGAGCACCCGGGACAGGTCGAGGACGCGGACGCCGCCGAGCGGGCCGGGATGCGGCGGCAGCACCGGCCACGCCGCCTGCTGCAGGTCCACGCTCATCGCTCGGCGTCGGGTGGGACCCGGTCCGCGAACGGCGTGCTCAGCACGACCGTCGTCCGGGTGGCCATCCCGCACCGGGTGCGGACCTCGGCCAGCAGCGTCTCCAGCGCCAGCGGGCCGGAGACGCGCACGACCAGCACCCAGCTCTCGGTGCCGGCCACGCTGTAGCAGGCCTCGACCGCCGCCATGTCCTCGACCTGGGTCGGCACCTCGTCCGGTGCGGCCGGGTCGAGCGGCGTCAGCGCGACGAACGCCATCAGGCCGGCATCGAGCTGGGCGTGGTCGAGCCGTGCGGCGTAGCCGGTGATGACGCCGCGCTGCTCGAGGCGCCTCACCCGCTGGTGGACGGCCGAGGTCGACAGGCCGGTCTCGCGGGCGAGGTCGGTGTAGGACATCCGCCCGTCGGCCGCGAGCAGCAGCGCGATCCGGCGGTCCGTGGCCTCGAGCACGCGGCCGACTCTAGGGGCAGGTCGGGGAGCTGTGGCCGGGCCGATGGTCCGGCCCGGCCACAGCGGTCAGCGCGGCAGCGCGGTGGGTTGCACCGCGACCGGCCGGCCGTCCCCGCTCCGGACGAAGGCGACGGCGGTGCCGATGGTGACCGGCTTCGCCGACCTGGGGTACGCCCGGGCCAGCTGCCGCGACGGGTGGGCCGTCGCGGCGGGAGCGACGGCGAGCAGCGGGACCACGAAGGTCGCCGCCACCAGCAGTCGCGTGGTGGTTCCGTACACGTGCACTCCCGTCTGTCAGATGAAGCAGACAGACGAGCCGGTCTCGCCATTCACTCCCCGCGCGGCCTAGGCGACCGGGTCTCTCCGTTCCCCGCGTACGGGGCCGGTGGGGGTCGCGCGGATCAGCGTGTCTCGCCCGTCCCGGCATGGCCTGCCGGGACTCCGGGGGGATCGGCGTCCGGGATGGCGGTCTGGAGCGGCCGTCCGGCTGCTCGTCGCGGCGGACGCGCCAGACTGGGAGCGTGACGGTGCTGCTGCTGGACTCCGCCTCGATGTGGTTCCGCGCCTTCCACGGCGTGCCGTCCTCGGTCACCGCCCCGGACGGCTCACCGGTCAACGCCGTCCGGGGCTTCCTCGACCACGTCAGCCGGCTGCTGCGGACCCACCGCCCGGACGGGCTCGTCGCCTGCCTCGACAACGACTGGCGACCGGCGTTCCGGGTGGCGGCGCTGCCGTCGTACAAGGCGCACCGGGTCGACGACGCGACCGGTACGGACACCCCGGACGACCTCTCGCCGCAGGTCGCCGTGATCCTCGAGGTGCTCGCCGCCGTCGGCCTCGCGACCGCGGGCGTCGACGGCTACGAGGCCGACGACGTGATCGGCACCCTCGCCGCCCGCGGCGACGCACTGGTCGTCAGCGGCGACCGCGACCTGTTCCAGGTCATCCGGCCCGACGTCCGGCTCGCGTACACGGTCGAGAAGGACGCCGTCTACGACGAGGCGAAGGTCTGCGCCAGGTACGGCCTCCCCAGCGCCGCGAGCTACGCCGACTTCGCATTGCTGCGCGGTGACCCCAGCGACGGCCTGCCGGGCGTGCCGGGGGTCGGCGAGAAGACCGCGGCGGCCCTCGTGGCGCGCTACGGCACCGTCGAGGCGATGCTCGCGGCCAGCGGCGACGAGCGCGGCCTGGCCAGGGTGCAGGCCGAGCGCGCGTACGTCGAGGCGGCGATCCCGGTGGTGCGGGTCGCGACCGACCTGCCGCTCGACGTCGACGCCGCGCTGCCCCGTACGCCGGTCGACCCCGACCGGCTCGTCGCCCTCTCGCAGCGGTGGGGACTCGACTCCCCGGTGAGCCGCCTCGTCCAGGCGCTCACGGCGGCTACCGCCGGGTAACCTCAGACCGTGAGGCCGTTCTCGCAGGCGTACCGGGCGACGGAGGTCGCCGACGCTGCCGGCGGCGTCGACGTCCTCGTCGTCGGGATGGGCGCGACCGGTGCCGGCGTCGCGCTGGACGCCGCGAGCCGGGGCCTGTCGGTCGCGGTGATCGACAAGGGCGACCTCGCCAGCGGCACCTCGTCGAAGAGCTCCAAGCTGGTCCACGGCGGCCTGCGCTACCTCGAGAACTACGAGTTCTCGCTCGTCCGCGAGGGCGTGCTCGAGCGGCAGCAGCTGATGCGGCTCGCCCCCCACCTCGTACGCCCGATGGACTTCGTCTACCCGGTCTGGCCGGACACCGCCCGGCGGCGGCTGCTCGGGCTCGGCCTGACGACGTACGACGTCTTCGCCGGGCTGCGCAACGTCCGCCGGCACGAGCGGATCGACGCGGCCGAGGCGATCGCGCTGGCACCGGCCCTCGCCGGCTCGGGGCTGGACTACGGCTACGTCTACGGCGACTGCGCCACCGACGACGCCCGGCTGGTGCTCGCCGTCGTGCAGACGGCACGGGCGTTCGGCGCGCTGGCGCTGACGTACACGTCGGCGGACAAGCTGCTGGTCGGCCGGGACGGCGCGGTCCACGGCGCGGTGGTGACCGACGGCCTCACGGGAGCGACGTACGAGATCCCAGCCCGGCACGTCGTCAACGCGACCGGCGTGTGGGTCGACCGGCTGCTCACGCAGGTCGAGGCGGGCCGCGAGCCGATGGTGGTGCCGAGCAAGGGCGTCCACCTCGTCGTCGACGCGCCGCGGCTGCCGCTCGAGTCGGCGTCGGTGCTGCTGCCCTCGCGGGCCGGCGACGGGCGCTCCATGTTCGCGATCCCCTGGGGCCGGCAGACGATCCTCGGCACGACCGACACCGAGTACCACGGCGGGCTCGACGAGATCTCGCTCGACCAGGCCGACCTCGACTACGTGCTGCGAGCGGGCAACGACGTGTTCGGCGCCAGCCTCGTCGAGGGCGACGTCGTCGGTGCCTGGGCCGGCGCGCGGCCGCTGCTCAAGGGCGGCGGCGCGATGTCGGACCTCTCGCGGCGGCACACCATGATCGCTTCGCCGGGCGGGCTGGTGACGATCACCGGCGGGAAGCTGACGACCTACCGGCGGATGGCCGCCGACGTCGTCGACCTGCTCGTCGCACGCGACGGGCGGCACGTGGAGTGCCGGACCGCGGACATCCCGCTCGGTGGGACCGGCAGGGCGTACGACGCCGTCCTCGCCGACGTCCTCGCCGGCTGCCTGGCCCTCGGGCTGACCGAGGAGGTCGGCGCGACCCTGACCCGGCAGCAGGGCGAGCTCGCCGCGGACGTGCTGTCGCTCGTCGCGGCCGACCGGTCGCTCGGCGCCGAGCTGTCACCGGCCGCGCCGCACGTCGCGGCCGAGGTCGTCCAGGCCGCCCGCCACGAGGGCGCCGCGACCCTGGACGACGTGTTCTCGCGCCGGATGCGGCTGTCCCTGCGCTCGCGAGACGCCGGCCTTCCCGCGGCGGAGCAGGCGGCGCGGCTCATCGCGGCGGAGACCGGCAGGGACGACGCGTGGGTCGCCGGCGAGGTCGCGCGCTACGCCGCTGCGGTCGCCGCGGAGCGCGGCGTGCTCGCCACCACCGTCGCCGCCTAGAGATCGCCGAGGAGCGAGGCCTGCTCGTCGTCGGTGAGGCCGGATGCCGGGACGTCGTCGCCCAGCCAGGCGACGGCGTCGGCCAGCGTCTGCCCGAGGGGTCGGGCGACCAGGCCGTGGGCGCGGGCCCGCTCGCCGCTCCGCGCGGCGAACCCGCGCCAGTCCGGGTCGTCCAGCCACAACGGCAGCGACCGCGGCCCGGCCCACGGCTCGACCCCGTGCATACGCAGCCACGCGCCGTCCACCTCGACCAGCGGCCCGGTGTGGCGGACGGCAGTACGTGCGGCGGCGAGATGTTCGGCCAGCGTCGTCACCGGGCCGACCACGTCGACCGGGCCGACGGCGTCGGTCGTCACCAGCCAGCGGGCCAGGTCGCGGACGTCGAGCACCTGGACGGGCTGGCCGCCGTCGGCCGGGACCAGGACCTCGGCCGACCGGGCGAACCGCCAGGGCCAGTACGTCGTGCGTCCGCTTCCGTCACCCGGTCCCGCGATGAGGCCGCTGCGCGCGAGCAGGTGGTCCGGGAACGTCTGTGCCACAGCCCTCTCGCACTGCACGTTGGCGAAGCCGTAGTCGTCACCGGCCCCGCCACCGGCGGTCAGCAGCGCAGCGCTCTCGTCGGCGCCGAGATCGCGATGCCCGGCATAGACGTTGCCGGTGCTGACGAAGACGTAGCGAGCGGCGTTGAGCGTGGGGGCGACCAGGGTGGGCTCGCTGGTGACGTCGACGACGAGGTCGAACCGGCCGAGGTCGGGCAGCGGCTGCGCCCGGTCGTGGCGGACCGCCGTCACGCCCGCCGGGAACGGCGCGGAGCCGCGGGCGAGACAGGTGACGTCCTGGCCCTCGTCGAGTGCCGCCCGTGCGATCTCGCCGCCCACCCACGCCGTACCGCCGAGCACCAGGGTCCGCATGTCTCGACCCAACCGCGGCCGGGGCCGCAGTGCCAGCGGTGTTCGCTACCGGCCGAGAGGCGGGCCCACGGCGCGCGCGCTACCGGTTCGCGGCGCCGCTAGTCGACCGCCTCGCGCTCGGGCGTGGCATCGTCCCGTCAGGGCGCCGGGTGAGCCGTTCTGGTAGCGCGGGCG
>CAJCIY010000091.1 GCA_903970495.1 Candidatus Melainabacteria bacterium
TGGTGACCCGCGGCGACCCGCGTACGGCCGTGGCGGACCTGGTCGCCGCCGGTGCGCACCCCGCGGTCCGGGCCCGATGACCGTCTCCGAGGCTGTGTCGGGAAAGCTGCCCGACGCGATGCCCGAACCGGTCCTGCCGGATGCGGGTGGCCACTTCGGCCCGTACGGCGGGCGCTTCGTCCCCGAGGCGCTCGTCGCCGCACTCGACGAGCTCGACGAGGCCTACCGCGGCGCCCGCGCCGACCCGGCCTTCACCGCCGAGCTCGACCGGCAGCTCAGCACGTATGCGGGCCGGCCGACGCCGCTGACGGACGCGACCCGGCTCGGCGCCGAGGCCGGCGGCGCGCGGATCCTGCTCAAGCGCGAGGACCTGGCGCACACCGGTTCGCACAAGATCAACAATGCGCTGGGGCAGGCGCTGCTCGCGAAGCGGATGGGGAAGCCGCGGGTCATCGCCGAGACCGGCGCTGGCCAGCACGGCGTCGCGACCGCGACGGTCTGCGCGCTGCTCGGCCTCGAGTGCACCGTCTACATGGGCGAGGAGGACACCGTCCGGCAGTCCCTCAACGTCGCCCGCATGCAGCTGCTCGGTGCCGAGGTGCGCCCGGTGTCCAGCGGCTCGAAGACGCTGAAGGACGCGACCAACGAGGCGATGCGCGACTGGGTCACGAACGTCGAGCGCACCCACTACGTCATCGGGTCGGTCGTCGGGCCGCACCCGTTCCCGTCGATGGTGCGCGACTTCCAGCGCGTCATCGGCGTCGAGGCCCGCGCCCAGGTGCTCGACCTCGTCGGGCGGCTGCCCGACGTCGTGGTCGCCTGCGTCGGCGGCGGCTCGAACGCGATCGGGATCTTCCACCCGTTCCTCGACGACGCCGAGGTCGCGCTGCTCGGCTGCGAGGCCGGCGGCGACGGCGTCGAGACCGGCCACCACGCCGCCCCGCTGACCGCGGGGACACCCGGCGTGCTGCACGGTGCCCGCAGCTACCTGATGCAGGACGAGGACGGCCAGACGCTCCCCACCACGTCGATCTCCGCGGGCCTGGACTACCCGGGCGTCGGGCCCGAGCACGCCTGGCTCCGCGACGCCGAGCGCGCCCGCTACCGCGGTGTCACCGACGCCGAGGCGATGGCGGCGCTGCGGACGCTCGCACAGACCGAGGGCATCCTCTGCGCGATCGAGAGCGCCCACGCCGTCGCCGGGGCGCTCGACTGGGTGCGCTCGGCCGCGGTCCCCGCCGAGGACCTCGTCGTGCTGGTCAACGTCTCCGGCCGCGGCGACAAGGACGCGGCGACCGCGGCCCGCTGGTTCGGCCTGGGCCAGACGTGACCGTGGCCACCGGCTCCGCGATCGACCGCGCCTTCGCCACGGCCCGCGCCGAGGGGCGCGCGGCGCTGGTCGGCTACCTGCCGGCCGGCTTCCCGTCGGTGCCAGGCGCGATCGATGCGGTCCGGGCCATGGTCGAGGCGGGCGTCGACGTCGTCGAGGTCGGGCTGCCGTACTCGGACCCGCTGATGGACGGCCCGCAGGTCCAGGCGGCCGTCGAGAGCGCGCTCGCCGGCGGCGTCCGCATCGCCGACGTGTTCGCCACCGTGGCCGCCGCCGCGGAGGCCGGCGCCGCCGCGCTGGTCATGACGTACTGGAACCCGGTCGAGGCCTACGGCGTCGACCGGTTCGCGGCGGCGCTCGCCGAAGCCGGCGGCGCCGGCGCGATCACGCCGGACCTCATCCCCGACGAGGCCGGGCCCTGGCTCGACGCGACCGCGGCGCACGGCCTCGACCCGGTGTTCCTGGTCGCGCCGTCGTCGACCGAGGCGCGGATCGCCTCGACGGTCGCGGTCACCCGCGGCTTCCTCTACGCCGCCTCCACGATGGGGGTCACCGGGACGCGTACGGCCGTCGACACGGTCGCCCGACAGCTCGTCGAGCGGGTACGGCCGCACACCGGCCTGCCGGTCGCGGTCGGCCTCGGCATCTCGGACGGCGACCAGGCGGCGGAGGTCGCCGCGTTCGCCGACGGCGTCATCGTCGGCTCGGCGCTGGTGCGCTGCCTGCTCGAGGCCCCCGACCCGCGGTCCGGCGTCGCCGCCGTCGGACGGCTCGCCGGCGAGCTCGCGGAGGGCGTCCGCCGGCGCTGAGCCACGTACGCTGGTCGCCGTGCGTGCCGGCCTTCCCACCAGCATCCCGAGCCCGTCGCGGAGCGTCGTGCACCTCGGGCCGCTGCCGTTGCGCGGCTACGCGCTGATGATCATCCTCGCCGTGCTGCTCGGCGTCGTGGTCGGCGAGCGGCGGCTGCGTCGCCGCGGCTACCCGGCCGGGACGGTCGCCGACATCGCGCTCTGGGCGGTCCCGTTCGGGATCGTCGGCGCCCGGGTCTACCACGTGGTCACCGACAACCAGCTCTACTTCCGCCCGGGCCGCGACTGGGTCAAGGCGTTCGCCGTCTGGGACGGCGGCCTCGGGATCTGGGGAGCGCTCGCGTTCGGCGCCGTCGGCGCGTGGATCGGGTGCCGGCGGCTGCACGTGCGGACAGACCAGCTCGCCGACGCGCTCGCCCCCGCGCTGCTGCTCGGCCAGGGCCTCGGCCGCTGGGGCAACTGGTTCGACCAGGAGCTGTACGGCCGGCCGTCGTCGCTGCCGTGGGCCGTCCACATCGACCTCGCCCACCGGCTGCCGCAGTACGCCGGCGTCTCGACCTACCAGCCGACCTTCCTGTACGAGTTCGGCTGGGACCTCCTCGGCGCCGGGTTCGTCGTGCTCGCCGAGCGGCGGCAGTGGTTCGGCCGGCTGTCCCGCGGTCGTGCGTTCGCGCTGTTCCTCGCGACGTACGCCGTCGGCCGGGGATGGGTCGAGGCGCTGCGGGTCGACCCGGCGCCGCACCTGCTCGGGGTCCGGCTCGACGACGTCACCGCCGCCGTGGTCCTCGTGCTGGCCGTGGCGTACCTGGTCCTGGTGCGCCCGGAGCCCGGCGACGGGGATGTCCCCGTCGCAGCCCTCGAGATCGACCGGCCGCGCGTGGCGCCCGTCGCCCTCCGGCGCGCGGCCCCGATGGGCGGCGCCAGCATGGTGGACCTCATGCGCGGCGCCGCGGGCGGCTCGGACCGCGTCGCCCTCGCGGAGCGGCCGTCCGTGGCGCCGCCGGAGCCGGACGACCCGCTCGAGGCGCTGCGTCGGCCGCGGGAGCAGCAGTGAGCTCGCCGGTCGCAGCGGTGCGGCTGCCGCCCGAGCACCACCACCGCGACGTCCAGGGCGGCGCGTTGCGCCCCGCGCTGTTCGGCGCGATGGACGGCCTGGTCAGCAACGGCAGCCTGATCGCGGGCGTCGCCGGCGCGGGCGCCTCCGCGCACACCGTCGCGTTCACCGGGCTGGCCGGCCTCGTGGCGGGCGCGTTCTCGATGGCGACGGGGGAGTACACCTCGGTCCGCGCGCAGAACGAGGCCACCTTCAACGAGGTCGACCTCGAGCGCCGGGAGCTCCACCGGGCGCCCGACTCGGAGCAGGCGGAGCTGGCCCTCGCGTACGTCCGCCGGGGACTGGACCCGGAGCTCGCCGACCAGGTCGCGGCGCAGCTGCACCGCGACCCCGAGGTCACGCTGCGGGTGCACGCGCAGGAGGAGCTCGGCGTCGACATCGAGCACCTGCCCAGCCCGTGGACGGCCGCCGGCTCGAGCCTGCTGGCGTTCGCGGCGGGTGCGGTGCTGCCGGCGCTGCCGTACCTGGCCGGCGCGTCGCTGCTGTGGCTGTCGCTGCTGCTCGCCGCGATCGGGCTGTTCTCGG
>CAJCIY010000092.1 GCA_903970495.1 Candidatus Melainabacteria bacterium
TCTTCCGATCTCGGTCCGTGCCGCGGCCCCACGAGATCGGTGCGCCCGCAGCACCGGTCGTGTTGTTCGACGCGAGGTAGAACTTCCCGTTCCGGTCGATGCCGACGATGGAGGTGCCGCTGCCGTTCCAGTCGCCGACGACCGGCTTGTCCCCGGGAGCACCGAACTGCCGGGAGATCTCCGTCCCGGCGAGCGTCAGCAGGTAGAAGGTGCGGTTGGAGGAACGGAACACACCCACGGAGTCGCAACCCTGGTCCTTGGCCGCGTCCTGCGTCCCGTTCCAGCACCCGACGACCGGGGTGTCACCCTTGTCACCCCATTTGAGGCCGGTCTTGGCGCCGCCGTCCACATAGAACGTCTGGTTCGACGGACGCCAGACGGCGATGCTGTCGAAGGAGCCGACGTTGGGCGACTCGGTCTTGGTCGGGAAGGCTCCGATGAGCGGAATGTCACCCGGCTCGCCGAAGCGGAAGGACTCGTAGTCGGAGGCGGTCGGCACGCCGCCGACGTCCTCGAACGCGTCCGCGACGTACCAGGTGGCCGCGCACACGGACGAGGTCGGGTGCGCGCTGCATCCCTTGACCGCCGAGGGGCGGTACACAACCGGGTAGTCGTCGCCCGAGCCGAAGACGTCGCCGACGAGGACCTGATCCCCCTTGAGCCCGCCGGCGTTCACCTCGAGGGCGGTCCCGCCGGTCGCGGCGGTCGCGTAGTAGACGTCGTTGACGTGGTCGGTCGTGCTCGGCCTCGAGACGGCGACGTACTGCTGGACCTTCTCGGGGGTCGCCCGGGGGACCTGCGTGGTGTCCGTGCCCGCTGCGAAGGCCGCGGAGTTGTCGAACTCATGAAGGGGACCGTAGGCGTCGGTGGCAGCGGAGTCGAACTCGACGTAGATCGCAAGTTGGCCGCGTACCCCACTCGCGGAGGTCGGCGTCACCGAGAAGGTCGTGGTCTGGCTGCCGCTGGCCGGCAAGGTGACCGCGACCGAGCCCACGGCGTCGGCCGGGGTCCCGCTCACGAACTCCCCGCCGACGGACGGGTCGTTGCTGAGCGGGGAGATGGTCTGCGTGGTCCCCGCCGTCGTCTCGGTGACGGTGAAGTCCGCCGCCGGAAGCGCGCCGAGAGCATTGATGTCCAGGAAGAGGGTTCCACTGTCCGTCTGGCCAGTGCCGTCGCTGGGCACCGACGCGGTGAACGTGCTCGCCGTACCGATGGTGGTGGTGGGCGGAACCGAGACGGCGATGACGGGGGACGCGGCCGCCGGCGCCGCGGTGGCACGTCCGGTGCCCAGCTGGGCCCCGAGCAGAGCCACCGCCGTCACGGACGCGGACATCAGGACCAAGCGTTGGGTGCGCACGGGCTCTCTTCCTGTCGCTGCACGGCCTCCGATCCGGCGATCCCGCCGGGTCGGGTGATTTCGGACAGGAGTGTGCACCACGGCGAGGCCAGACCGCGGCACATCCGAGGACTTCTCACCATGAGGAGACGATCTGTCCCCCTGCTGCCTAGTCTCCGAAGGTGCACGTCGAACGGATCGCACTCGACGACTGGTCCTGGGTGGACGTCGCGCGCGGGTTCCTGCCCGACGCCGACAAGGCGTTCGCGACGCTCCGCGACCAGGTGCCCTGGACCCGCGGCGAGATCTACCGCTACGACCACGCCAGTGCGCAGAACTACTCCTTCGGGGTCGTCCGCAACGCGGCCGCCCATCCCGCGCTGCTGGTCACGCACAAGGCGCTCCGAGCCCACTACGGCCACGAGCTGGTCGGGCCGACGCTGGGCACTACCGCGACGGCCGCGAGGCGATGGGGGTCCACCGCGACACCGACATGCGGTGGCTCGACGAGACCCTCATCGGCATCCTCACGCTCGGCGCACGCCGTCCGTTCGTGCTCCGCCACAGGACCTCACGCGACGGCGACCCGGTGGTCGACGTCTCGCCGGCGGGCGGCGACCTCCTGGTCATGGGCGGGCGGGCGCAGGCCGACTGGCTCCACGGCGTGCCGCCGGCGCCGTCCGTCGTCTCGCCGCGCATCTCGGCGCAGTGGCGGTGGACCTCACGGACCGGGCGGCCGCAGACCGGCGGCGGCTACGGCGCCCCCCGAAGGTACGGGCACGGCCGCTGAGCGCCGCCCGTCAGGCCGGCTCGTGGAAGGTGATGCGGTTCGCACACGGGTCGATGACGGTGAGCTCGACCCCGCCCCACGGCGGTGTCTCAAGGCCCGGGCGGTTGTTCCGGTAGCGCTTGGCGTCGAGCTCGGCGTGCAGCACGCGCACGCCGGTCATCTCGATGCGGACCAGGCTGCCGGGCGTCGCGTCGCCGTGGTGCTCGGAGAGGTGCAGGAGCAGACCGTCGCGGCTGACCTGCTGAAGCGGCAGGTCAGGGGCGAAGCGGTGCTCCCAGTCGACGGTGAAGCCCAGCCAGTCGAGGTAGAACTCGCGGGCCTTCGCCTCGTCGAAGCTCCGCAGGACCGGGGTGACCCGGCCGAAGGACGGTGCCATGGGAAGAGCGTAGGACGGAGCCAACGTCCCGGAGGGGTCTCGTCACGCCTCACCCGGCCGGCGGGGTGAACAGCCGCCAACGCCCCTCGGTGACGACCTCGACGGCGCCGTCGGTCACCGCGAGAGCGCTCTGGTCGTCGAGGGCGTATGTCGGTTTCGGGATCTTCGCGGCCCACCGTTCCGCGTTGACCGACGAGGCATCCGGGTGGTCCGGGTGGTCGAGGTGCGGGATGACGGCGAAGTCGACCAGCCCGACGCCGCGCGCCGTGACGAAGGTCCGGCCGACGGTCCCCTCGGGCCCGGCGAACTCGATCTGCTCCGAGGTGAGCGGGCGGCCGGTGCCGTTCGGCGGGCTGGTGTACGTCTCGCCGAAGGTCGCCGCGGTGGCCATGGCACCTGCGCTGACCCCGACGTACACCAGGTCGAGGAGGGACGGCAGCAGGTCGGCCAGACCCGACTCCCGCATCCAGTGGCTCAGGAAGAGCGGGTCGCCGCCCCACACCAGCAGCGCGTCGGCCCGCTGGACCGCCTCGACCCACACGGCCCTGTCGATGCTGGGGAGCGCCGTGAGCTCGAGCACCCCGAGCGACCGCCAGCCCAGCTCGCAGAGCGGGCTCGGCACGAGCCCACGGATCAGCCGGGCGGCCATCTCGGGCCCGACGCCGAAGGGGTAGATCCCGGTGGGGACGACCAGCGCGGCGGACTCCTCGATCGGCTTGCCCAGCAGGCCGACGAGCGCGTCCCGGATGGTCGGGTTGGTGACGCCGTTGGACGTCAGCAGCAGCTTCACGGCCCCTCCTCGTGGGCAGACGCGTCGGCCACCCGGCCGTGGACGTGGGAGTCGTGCCAGCCGTCGGCGTGCATCATCTGGCTGCGGAGGGTCCCCTCGACGGTGTAGCCGGCCCGCCGGGCGACGCCGCAGGAACCGGCGTTCGCGGTCGCGTGCTCGAGCTGCAGGCGGTGCAGGCCCAGCTCCTCGAAGGCCAGCTCGGTCACCGCCGACAGCGCACGCGAGGCCACCCCGCGACCGCGGGCGGCGGGCACCACCCAGTAGGCGACGTGCGCCTCGGCGTCGTCGAGGTCGAGCTTCTGGAAGCCCATCCGGCCGAGCAGCCGGTCGTCGGCGTCGACGACCGCCCACGAGGCGGCCTCGTCCCGGCGCCAGCGATCCGCCCACGAGGTGGTCCAGGTGGTCGCCTCCGCCACGTCCATCGACCACACGTGCCAACGGCGGATGTCCGGATCTTCGTACGCGGCGGCCACGGCGGGCGCGTCGTCACCGGACCACGGGCGCAGGACGAGCTCGTCGACCTCCAGGCGCGGCTGGTCCCGACCCGCGAGGACACCGGGCGCCAGGACCGGAGGGACGAGGACGGGCACGCGAGGCATGGTGCCAGGTCGCCTCCACGCTGACGCCCTTCCGGCACCGATCTGTGGAGCTCCGGCGCCTGTGGACGAGCAAGGACGCCATCCCTCACCGATCCCTAGCGTCGTCGGGAGCCGGCACCGATCCGCGGAGCCGCGACGGGAGGGAATCCCATGACCGCAGGCATTCGCGTCACCCCCGAGCAGCTCGACGGCCTGGGTGCCCGGGTGATGTCCGGCAGCGGGCAGATCGAGGCCGAGCTGCGTGCGCTCGCGGGCGCGGTGTCGCCGCTCGGCTCCGACTGGGCCGGCGTCGCCCAGGCCCGTTTCCTCACGCTGTGGCAGGAGTGGCAGACCGCCGCCGAGCAGCTGCACGAGGCGCTCTCGGGGATCAGCCAGCTGCTCTCCCAGGCGGGATCCGCGTACGCGCAGGCCGAGACGGCGATCGCGCAGAGCTTCGCCGCGCGCTGATCCGCCCGCGCCACGCGCTCGGAACGCACCGAGGGCGGCCCCGCTCGTGCGGGGCCGCCCTCGGTCTTGCTGTTGGTTGGAAGCTCTCAGGCCTCGGTCTAGGACCTCGGGTCTAGGGCCGATGCCTGCTGGACTTCTTCGCCTTCGGCCGCCAAACCCGAGCGGCCTTCGACTCAGAAGTCCATGTCTCCCATGCCGCCGCCGCCACCGGGCATCGCCGGCGCGTTCTTCTCCGGCTTGTCGGCCACGACGGCCTCGGTGGTGAGGAACAGCGCAGCGATGGAGGCCGCGTTCTGCAGCGCCGACCGCGTGACCTTGGCCGGGTCGATGATCCCGGTCTTGATCATGTCGACGTACTCGCCGGTGGCGGCGTTGAGGCCCTCACCGACGGGCAGGTTGCGGACCTTCTCGACCACGACGCCGCCCTCGAGGCCGGCGTTGACGGCGATCTGCTTGATCGGGGCCTCGAGCGCCAGGCGCACGATGTTCGCCCCGGTCGCCTCGTCGCCGACCAGGTCCAGCTTCTCGAACGCGGTGGTCGACGCCTGCAGCAGCGCGACGCCGCCCCCGGCGACGATGCCTTCCTCGACGGCCGCCTTGGCGTTGCGCACGGCGTCCTCGATGCGGTGCTTGCGCTCCTTGAGCTCGACCTCGGTCGCGGCGCCGACCTTGATGACGGCCACGCCGCCGGCCAGCTTCGCGAGCCGCTCCTGCAGCTTCTCGCGGTCGTAGTCCGAGTCGCTCTTCTCGATCTCGGCGCGGATCTGGTTGACCCGACCGGCGATCTGGTCGCTGTCGCCAGCACCCTCGACGATGGTGGTCTCGTCCTTGGTCACGACGACCTTGCGGGCCTTGCCGAGCAGCTCGACGCCGGCCGACTCCAGCTTCAGGCCGACCTCCTCGGAGATGACCTGGCCGCCGGTGAGGATCGCCATGTCGGCGAGCATCGCCTTGCGGCGGTCACCGAAGCCGGGGGCCTTGACCGCGACCGACTTGAAGGTGCCGCGGATCTTGTTCACGACCAGGGTCGCGAGCGCCTCGCCCTCGACGTCCTCGGAGATGATCGCCAGCGGCTTGCCGCCCTGCATGATCTTCTCGAGGAGCGGGAGCAGGTCCTTGACGGAGCTGATCTTCGAGTTCACGACGAGCACGTAGGGGTCGTCGAGGACGGCCTCCATGCGCTCCGGGTCGGTCACGAAGTACGGGCTGATGTAGCCCTTGTCGAAGCGCATGCCCTCGGTGAGCTCGAGCTCCAGGCCGAAGGTGTTGCTCTCCTCGACCGTGATCACACCCTCCTTGCCGACCTTGTCCATGGCCTCGGCGATGATCTCGCCGACGGTCGGGTCGGCCGCGGAGATGCTCGCCGTCGAGGCGATCTGCTCCTTGGTCTCGATGTCCTTGGCCGCGATGCCGATCTGCTCGACGACGCTGGTCACGGCGGCCTCGATGCCCCGCTTGAGGCCCATCGGGTTCGCGCCGGCGGCGACGTTGCGCAGGCCCTCGCGCACGAGCGCCTGGGCGAGCACGGTGGCGGTGGTGGTGCCGTCGCCCGCGACGTCGTCGGTCTTCTTGGCGACCTCCTTGACGAGCTCGGCGCCGATCTTCTCGTACGGGTCCTCGAGCTCGATCTCCTTGGCGATGCTCACACCGTCGTTGGTGATCGTGGGGGCTCCCCACTTCTTCTCCAGGACGACGTTGCGGCCGCGCGGGCCGAGGGTGACCTTGACGGCGTCGGCGAGCTGGTTCATGCCCCGCTCGAGCCCGCGCCGGGCCTCCTCGTCGAAAGCGATGATCTTTGCCATGTGTGGCGTTCCCTTTCCCGTATGGGACTGGTGGTCTGTGTGCGTGCCGTAGCTGCGTGACGTGGTGGCTGCCAACGGCGGGTGCGGTGCCCGCGACGGACGGTCGAGCGAGGCTCGACCTCACCGCATCAACCGGTGTCAGCGGAACTGCTGATTGGCACTCTCGCATTCCGAGTGCCAGCCTCGACTCTGGCACTCTCCCCGGGAGAGTGCAAGCCGGGCATGCTGCACCCATGAGACGGCCGCGCCCCCTGATCGCCACCGTCGGTCTCGTCGCCGTGGTGGTCCTCGCCGGCTGCCTCGCGACCATCGCGGTCCGGGCCGGGCGGTCGAGCTCCCCCTCGGCGCATGCGTCCACGGCGACGCCCAGCCAGGTGAGCGTGCGCTACTACGACGACCTGCACCAGCAGGACGCGTCCGCCGCGTTCGCGCTGCTGTGCCCCGGCCAGCAGCAGCAGGGCGAGGGCACGTTCGCCCAGACGCTCGGCCTCGACCAGTCGTCGGGCACCGGCATCGCGACGTTCCGCGTGACCGGCGACGCCACCGTGACCGACCAGAGCGCGAGCGTCCCCGCGGTGGTGAGCCTGGACGACGGCGAGTCGACGCCGATCCACGTGCTGCTGACGCACGGCGACACCGGCTGGCAGGTCTGTTCCTCCGACCTCGGCGGCGTGCTGCCGGCGCCCGGTTCCAGCGCTGCGGCCAGCTCCGCCGTCTGATCCGTCGCCCGGCCCGCGCAACCTTCCGGTGCGCGACCGCGTCCCACCGGGCATGATCGACCCTTCGCTCGCCGACACGGCGGTGCAGGTGGGCAGCGGCGACCCGCTCGCGGAGCTCTTCCGGGAGCACTACCCGTCGCTGCTGCGCCTCGCGCTGCTGCTGGTCGACAGCCACGCTGCCGCCGAGGACGTCGTCCAGGAGGCTTTCGTCCGCGTCGACGGCGTCCTGCGCCGACGCGGCGGCGAGGTCGGCTTGCCGTACGTCCGCCAAGCCGTCGTCAACATCGCCCGCTCCGATCTCCGACGGCGCCTGGTCGCACTGCGGCACGCGCCGAAGGCGAGCCCCGACGCACCGGGCGCGGACGAGGGCGCGTTCGCGGTCCTCGAACGCGACGACCTCGTCCGCGCGCTGCGGACGCTGCCGCGCCGCCAGCGGGAGGCGGTCGTGCTGCGGCACTGCATGGACCTGACCGAGGCCGAGACGGCGTCGCTGCTGGGCATCAGCACCGGCGCCGTGAAGGCGTACACCTCGCGCGGCCTCACCACGCTGCGCACCACCATGGGAGTCCGGGCATGAACGACGACGACCTGCTGCAGTCCCTGCGCGCGCTGGGCCGGCCCGACACGGCGGCTCCTGCGGCCGAGCTCTCCCGCGTACGCCGGTCGATCCGTCGGCGGCGCCGGCTGCGCGTCGGGGCCACCGCGTCGGCCAGCACGCTGGCGCTCGCTGCCGTCGCGATCGGCGTCGTCGTCTCGCGCCCGGCGGGTCACGTCGCCCAGGTCCGGCCGGTCCGGCCGGCGCCGACCACGGCGGCTCCGACGACCGGTCCCACCACGGCGCCCACACCGCCGCTGTCGACCCCGCCGCACACGAACGCGACGGCCACCGCGGCGACCCCGGCCGCACCGGATCTGTTCGCGGACATCCCCGAGCGCGGCCCGGGAAGCGGCGCAGGCCCCCTTCCCGAGGAGGCCGCGATCGTGCTGCGCAGCGCGACCGACGGCCATCTCGTGCGGGTGTTCCTCGGCTCGTCGGAGGGGGTCAGCAACGCGACCGCGGAGGTGGGCCCGAGCGGCCGGTACGTGTACTACGCGCAGCAGTCGTCGGACGCGTCCGGCACCGTGCACTTCTACCGGAAGCCCGTCGCGGGCGGACCAGCGGTAGCGCTGACCGCTCCTGCGGTCGGCGTCGGGATCTCGCTTCCGGTCGTGTCGGACGACGACTCGGAGCTCGCCTGGAGCTCGGCGTCGTCCGCGCTGGGAGACGCCGTCTACATCACGGACGCCACCGGAGGGCACGTCCGCGACCTCGGTCCGCTGGCCGCGGGCTCGGCGGCCTCGGTCCCCGTCGGCTGGTCGCCCGACGGCGCGACCCTGTACGTCAGCACCAGCGTCCCGATCGGCGCCGACACCCAGCAGCAGATCAGCCCGCTGACCGTGACGGTGCGGGCGGTGACCGTGGAGGACCCGGGCACACCGCGCACCGTCTTCTCGGCGACCTCGGCGTCCCGTGGCGACGACGGCGCTTGCGGCGTACCGGGCGGGGCTGCGACGGTCACGACCTCGGGACTGCTCGTCGTCGTGACGTCCGGGTGCTCGACGCTCGACCCCAACCTGGTCACGGAGGTGGACACCACGTCGGGCCGGATCGAGAGATCCCTCCGACTGCCCGCGGCGTTCGACGGGTCGGCCGCGGCGGGCGTCGTCGCGACGTCGGCCGGCAGCATCGTGATCTCGCTCGAGCACCAGGACTGCTACACCTCCCTGCCGGTCGCACTGGTGCGCGGCGCCGCGGTCACCCGGCCCGCCTTCGACGACGAGCTCTGCGGGACCGGTCCGTGAGCGCTCCGAGGCCGGCATGCGTCAGACGCCCTGGGAGCCGCGTTCCCGGCGCAGCACCTCCTCGGTGTCCAGCAGCCGCCTGTCACGCACCGGGCGGCCGCGGTGCTCTACCGTTCCGCGCGCGGCGAGGAGGTGGGGATGCGGGCGGTGCTCGCGACGGCTGCGGCTCTCACGCTCTGCGTGGCCGCGTCCGGGTGCGGTGACGAGGCGGCGCTCCGCGTCCAGCAGGAGCGGCAGGTGCGCTCGCTCTGCGGCTCCCTGCTGGCTCGCGCCGGCGCTCCCCCGGCCTTCGTCGCCGGTGCCCTCGAGGCGCCCCCGTCGGACTTCAGCTTCGCGCCCGGCTCGGGCCGTACGTCGGTGGCCGACACCGTGCGCCAGCGGTGCCGATGACCCTGGACGCGGCCCGGCCCGAGGCCACCGGCCGCTCGCCGTGGCCGCTGGTCCGCTGGAGCGCCTTCGCGGCGGTGCTCGGTTTCGTCGCCTGGCGGTTCGTCGCGTACGGGATCCCGCTCGACCGCAACACCCTCTTCGGGTACGCCGTCCTGCTCGCCGCCCCGCTGGTCTGGCGGGGCCGCGGGCTGTCCGTGCTGCGGCTGGTCGTCGACTGGCTCGCGCTCGGCGTCGTCCTCGCTCTGTACGACGTCACCCGGCACGCGGCGCTGAAGCTGGACCTGCCGATCTCGCTGCACCTCGCGCCCGACCTCGACCGCGCGGTCTTCGGGCAGATCCCGACGCTGTGGCTTCAGCACCGGCTCTACGCGACCTCGCCCGACCACTGGTACGACATCCCGTTCTCGCTGCTGTACGGCTCGCACTTCGTCGTCCCGATCGTGACGTTCGCGGTCCTGTACGTCCGGAGCCGGCGCCGCTTCTACGCCTACGAGCTGCGCTTCGTGCTGCTGACCGCGGTGGCGCTGCTGCTGTACCTGGCCCACCCGACCGCGCCGCCGTGGCTCGACGGCGACGTGCACGTGATCGGCCACGTCCACCGCACCGCGCTCTACGGCTTCCGTCTGATGCACGTCCACCTCGCCCAGGCGCTGCTGAGCGACGGCCTCAAGACCTCGAACATCGTGGCGGCGTTCCCGAGCCTGCACGCCGGTTACACGATGCTGTTGGCCGCGTTCCTGTGGTCGCGGGTCCGCTGGTGGTGGCGCGCGGTGCTGGCTGCGTACGTGGCCGGCATGGGCTTCATGCTCGTGGCCACGGGCGAGCACTGGGTGTCGGACGTCGTCGCCGGCTGGCTGCTGGCGATCGCCGCGCACGTCGTGGTGTGCCGCTGGGAAGCCCGGCGTGCGCAGGGCTGAGCAGCTGCTGCCGCTGCTGGTCGGGGTGATCGCGCTGGCACTGCTGGGCATCCGGCTCGGCAGCCCGCACCTGCAGGTCTTCGACGAGGTCTACTACGCCGACGACGCGCTCGACCTGCTGACCCACGGCGCCGAACGCGAGCTCGCGGTCCATCCGCCGCTCGGCAAGTGGGCGATCGCGGCAGGCATCCGCGTGTTCGGCTTCACCCCGGTCGGCTGGCGCGCCGGGTCGGCCGTCGCGGGAGCGGTGGCCATCGCCCTGACCTGGTGGATCACCCTGCGCTGCAGCGGTTCCCACCTGCTCGCGTCGCTGGCCGCGGTGCTGACGCTGACGGACGCGACGTTCTTCTGGGCCGCGCGGCTGGCGATGCTCGACGTCTTCGTCGCGCTGCTCTCGCTCGTCGTCGTCGCGCTGCTCGTGGCCCGGCTCCGGCCGTGGCCGACGGCGCTGCTCGGTGGGCTCGCGGTCGGTGCCGCCGTCGCCTGCAAGTGGAGCGCGGTCCCGATGGCGCTCGTCCTCGTGGTCGTCCTCGTGGTCCGGCACCGGCGCGTGTCCCTCGTGGTGGCCGCGCTCGCGGTCGCGCTGGTCGCGTACGTCGGGAGCTACTCGGCGTGGCTCGTCGGCGGCGGACCGCTCGGCAACTGCCGGGAGGTGCACTGCGGCAGCACGTTCGGGTCGCGGCTCGTCGCGCTGCCGGAGATCACGGCGAGGATGGCGACGTACGACGAGGACCTGAAGCGGACGAACGTCTACCTCGCCGGCGGCTGGACCTGGCTCGACCAGGGCTCGCCGACCGACCTGGTGCGCGAGCAGTGCCGGGGTCAGGCCGACGCGCTGTGCGCTCCGACCGACCGGGGCGTGCACGAGATCGTCGACCGCGGCGACGTG
>CAJCIY010000093.1 GCA_903970495.1 Candidatus Melainabacteria bacterium
GACGCCGCGCTCGCCGACGTCACCGTCCGCGGCATCCGGCCGATCTCGGCGCTGGTCCGTCGCTCGAGCCTCGAGGACGTCTTCCTGCGCCTCACCGGCCGGCAGCTGGTCGACTGATGGAAGCCGCGACGCTCGCCCTCGGCGCGACGCCCGAGCCCGCCTGGCTCCGGTGGCGGGCCGTGTACGCCTACTGGTGGCGCACGTTCTCCCGCACCTGGCGCGGGACGCTCTACAGCCGCGTCCTCGAGCCGGTGGCCTACCTCGCCGCGATGGGCGTGGGGCTCGGCAGCCTGGTCGACCACCGGCACTCCGGGCAGCTCGGCGGCCTGTCGTACCTGGAGTTCGTGGGCCCGGGGCTCGTCGCCGCCGCCGGGATGCAGACCGCCGCGTTCGAGGCGACCTGGCCGATCCTCGGGTCGATCAAGTGGAACCGCACGTACGACGGGATGCTCGCCGGTCCGCTGCAGGTCCGCGACGTCGTGATAGGCCAGCTCGCCTGGATCACCAGCACGATGGGCGTGACGACCGGTCTCTACCTCGCGGCGGTGGCTGCGTTCGGGGCGGTCCACTCGCCGTGGGCGGTGCTCGCCTGGCCGGCGGCGGTGCTGAGCGGGTTCGCGTTCGCCACCCCGGTCGCCGCCTTCGCCGCGACCGCGCAGAACGACAGCTCCTTCTCGGTGCTCTACCGCTTCGTCGTGGTGCCGCTGTTCCTGTTCTCCGGCACGTTCTTCCCGATCAGCCAGCTGCCCCGCTGGATGCAGTACGTCGCCTACGCGACGCCGCTGTGGCACGGCGTCTCGCTCACCCGCGACCTCGCGCTGGGCCACCTGGTGCCCGACGACCTCGTGCACGTCGCGTACCTGGTGGTCGTGGCGGCCGTCGGGCTGGCGGTCGCACAGCGGACCTTCACCCGCCGGCTGGTGACCTGATGACGGCCACCCTGGATCCGCCGCAGACGACGCTGCTCGCGCGGGTGGTGCCGCTCAAGGTCGGCAGCGGCCGCGGGCTGAGCCTCGTCGAGCGCAACGCGCGGGTGATGCGCCGCGGCTGGCTGGTCGTCGCGTCCGGCTTCTTCGAGCCGCTGTTCTACCTGCTCTCGATCGGCGTCGGCCTGGGCGCGCTCGTCGGCGAGGTGAAGGTCGGCCACCACCTGGTGCCGTACCGGACCTTCGTCGCGCCGGCGATGCTCGCGACCTCGGCGATGAACGCGGCGATCGCCGAGACCACCTTCAACGTCTTCCACAAGCTCAAGTACTCGAAGATCTACACCGCGGTGCTCAACACCCCGGTGGGCCCGGGCGACATCGCGCTGGGCGAGATCGGCTGGTCGCTCGCCCGGGGCGGCACGTACTCGGCGATCTTCCTGGTGGTCATGGCCGCGCTCGACCTGATCCACTCGTGGTGGGCGCTGCTGGCGCTGCCGATGGCGCTGCTGCTCGGGGGCTCGTTCGCCGCGATCGGCATGTCGCTGACGACGTTCATGAAGTCGTGGACCGACTTCGAGTGGGTGACGCTGCTGCAGCTGCCGCTGTTCCTGTTCTCGGCGACGTTCTACCCGCTCTCGACCTACCCCGGCTGGCTGCAGGTCGTGGTCCAGTGCACGCCGCTCTACCAGGGTGTCGCGTCGCTGCGGGCGCTGATCACCGGCGATGTCGGCTGGTCGCTGCTGGTGCACGCCGCGTACCTGCTCGTCCTGGGCCTGGTCGGGCTGGTCGTCACGGCGCGCCGGCTGGAACGGCTGCTGCTGCGATAGTGGCCGGGATGCCCGCCACCCCCGCGTCCGCCGTCGTCGACACCGACGCGATCGCCGCCTCGGTCGCCGTCTGTGCCGCGGCGGCGTCGACCGCGCAGGTCATGGCGGTCGTCAAGGCGGACGGGTACGGCCACGGCCTGGTGCCGAGCGCGGTCGCCGCCCTCCGCGGCGGCGCGAGCTGGCTCGGGGTCGCGCAGGTCTCGGAGGCCCTGGCGCTGCGGGCCGCCGGCGTGGACGCCCCGCTGCTGTCCTGGCTCCATGCGCCCGGCGGTCCGATGGCGGCGGCGGTCGAGGCCGACGTCGACCTCGGCATCGGTGCCGGCTGGGCCCTGACCGAGGCGGTCGCCGCGGCCCGCGAGACCGGTCGCACGGCCCGGGTGCACCTCAAGGTCGACACCGGGCTGAACCGCAACGGCGTCCCCGACGCCGAGCTCGACGACGTGCTCGACGCGCTGGCCAAGGCGCAGGCCGAGGAGTCGGTCGAGGTCGTCGGCCTGTTCACCCACTTCGCCTGGGCCGACGAGCCGGACAACCCGACCATCGACGCGCAGCTGGCGGCGTTCCGGGATGCCCTGGCCCGCGCCGAGCGGCGGGGGATCGTGCCGCAGCTCCGCCACGCCGCGAACTCCGCCGCGACCCTGACCCGCCCGGACGCCCACTTCGACCTCGTACGCCCGGGGATCGCCTGCTACGGCCTCACCCCGATCCCGGGGCTGGCGTTCGGGCTCCGCCCGGCGATGACCCTGCGGGCGCAGGTCGCGCTGACCAAGCGGGTCGCCGCGGGCGGCGGGGTGTCGTACGGCCACCAGTGGCACGCCGCCCGCGACACCACCGTCGCGCTGGTGCCGCTCGGGTACGCCGACGGCATCCCCCGCAACGCCACCAACGTCGGCGCGATGCAGCTCGGCGGCGTCCGCCGGACGGTCGCCGGCCGGGTCTGCATGGACCAGCTGCTGCTCGACGTCGGCGACGACCCGGTCGCGGCCGGCGACGAGGTCACGGTCTTCGGCCCGGGCGACGACGGTGAGCCGACCGCGCAGGACTGGGCCGAGACGCTCGGCACCATCTCGTACGAGATCGTCACGCGCGTCGGGGCACGGGTGCCCCGGACGTACCCGCAGGAGGAGACGTGAGCAAGACCCGCAACCGCGTGCTGCTGGCGACCACCGTCGGCGCCGCGCTCGCCGCCGGGGGCAGCGCGCAGCTGACCCGCCGCCGGGTCGCCGCCCACCGCGGCCGGCCCGACCCGGAGGCACGCACGCTCGCCGCCGCGCCGCGGGTCGACCGCGTGTCGCCGGTGACCACCGACGACGGCGTCGCGCTGCACGTCGAGGAGGTCGGTCGGCTCGACGCGCCGCTCACCGTCGTCTTCGCGCACGGCTGGACCTGTACGCAGGAGACCTGGGTCTACCAGCGGCGCGAGCTGGCCGGCGACGACGTGCGCCTGGTCTTCTACGACCAACGCGGTCACGGGCGGTCCGGCCGCCCCGACGACACACCGGACGCCACGTCGATCGACCGGCTCGGCAGAGACCTCGGCCAGCTGCTCGACGTCGTGGCCCCGACCGGTGAGGTCGTCCTCGTCGGCCACTCCATGGGCGGCATGACGATCATGGCGCTGGCCGACTCGCGGCCGGAGTTGTTCGGCCCACGGGTGGTCGGCGTCGCGCTGCTGGGCACATCGGCCGGCGGCGTGGCCGCGACGATGCTCGGCATCCCGGTCCTCGCCGCGAAGGCGCTGCGGACGTTCGGGCCGCGCGGCGCCACGACGCTCGCCGCCTACGGCGACCGGCTCGAGTCCCGCCGGACGCCGAACGCGCTGACCTGGGCGCTGGCCAACCGGGTGTCCTACGGCGGCGACGTGCCGCCCTCGCTCGTCGAGCTGATGGAACGGATGATCGCGCAGTCGCCGCTCGCGACGATCACCGCGTTCTTCGGTGCGCTCTGCACCCACGACAAGCTCGCGGCGCTGCCGGTGCTGCGCGAGATCCCGGTGCTCATCCTGGTCGGCTCCAAGGACGTGCTGACCCCGGTCGACAACAGCCGGGTGATGGCCGACGAGCTGCCCGACGCGGACCTCGTGGTGCTGCCGGGGGCCGGCCACATGATCATGCTCGAGCGGCCGGCGCTGACCTCGCTGCACCTGCGCACCCTGCTCGGCCGGGTACGCCTCCCCGCGTGAGCAGGACGCCATGAGCTGGGAGGCGCTGGCCACCGAGATCCGCGGCTGCACGGCCTGTCCGGAGCTGGTCGCCGAGCGGGACCGGGTCGTCGTCGGCGAGCTCCCTGCCGGGGCCAGGCTGGTCCTCGTGGGCGAGGCACCCGGTGCGCAGGAGGACCTCGAGGGCCGGCCGTTCGTCGGCCGCGCCGGCCAGCTGCTCGACCGGCTGCTCGCCGAGGCCGGGCTCGACCGCGCCGACGTCGGGGTGCTCAACACGCTGAAGTGCCGGCCGCCGGCCAACCGCGCGCCGAAGACCCCGGAGCTGGCGCGCTGCCGGCCGTGGCTCGAGCGGCAGCTCGCGTGCTCCGGCGATGCCCTGCTCGTCGCCCTCGGCGGCACCGCGGTCGGCTGGTTCTTCGGTCGCGGCGCCAAGATCGGCGCGCTCCGCGGGTCGGTCGCCACGGTCGACGGGCGGCGGGTGCTGCCGACGTACCACCCGAGCGCGGCGCTGCGGTTCGGGCCGAACGGCGCGCCGATGGCCGCGCTGCGCGAGGACCTGGCCCTCGCCGCCTCGCTGCTGTGAGGGTCGCGACCGCGACGGACATGCGGGCGCTGGGCATGGCCCTCGCCGGAGTGCTCGTGCCCGGTGACCTGGTGCTGCTGACCGGACCGCTCGGGGCGGGCAAGACCGCGCTGGCCCAGGGCATCGGCGCCGGCCTCGGCGTCGCCGAGCGGCTGACCTCGCCCACCTTCGTCCTCGCCCGCGAGCACGTCGGGCGGGTACCGGTGGTGCACGTCGACGCGTACCGGCTGGGTGGGCTCGCGGAGCTCGACGACCTCGACCTCGACACCCCGGCGGCGAGCGCCGTGACGCTGGTCGAGTGGGGTGGCGGCCTCGCCGAGACGCTGGCCGACGGCCACCTGCTCGTCGAGATCGCGCGGTCCGACGTCCCCGCGGACGACGTGCGGACCGTACGGCTGACCGGCGTCGGCCCCGCCTGGGACGACCGCCGCGACGGGCTCGCCGCGCTCGACTGGTAGGAACGTCCGCAGCCGACACCGAGGAGCCCGCCTGTGGCCACGTACGCCGCACCCGTCCGCCGCACCGCCGTCCTGGCCGACCTGCTGCCCGGGACGCTCGTCCGCGACGTCTCCCTGGTGCTGGGCGGCGCCGGGCTCATCGGTCTGCTCGCGCAGCTCTCCTTCCACGTGGCGGGCTCGCCGGTGCCGGTCACCGGCCAGACCTTCGCGGTCCTGCTGGTCGGCGCCTCGCTCGGGTTCCGGCGCTCCCTCGCCGCGACGGCGCTCTACCTGCTCGGGGGCCTCGCCGGCGTCCCCTGGTACGCCGGCCACGCCCACGGCCTGGTCACGGCGAGCTTCGGCTACCTCGTCAGCTACGTCGTCGTCGCGCCCGTGGTCGGCGCCCTCGCGGCCCGCGGCGGCGACCGCACCCCGTTCCGCACGGTCGCGACGATGACCCTCGGCACGCTGCTGGTCTACGCGATCGGTGTGCCGTGGCTGATGGTCGACCTGCACGTCGGCTTCCGCACGGGCTACGACTACGGCATGAAGGACTTCCTGGTCGGCGACGCCCTCAAAGTGCTGCTCGCGGCCGGGCTGCTCCCGGCGGCCTGGAAGCTCGTCCGGCGCTAGCGCCCGGTGCTCGTCCTCTGCCTCGACACCGCGACACCCGACGTCGCGGCCGCCGCCGTCGACACCGAGACCGGTGAGGTCTGGGCCCAGGTGGTGCGCGACCCGCGGGGCGCCGGCGAGCGGCTGATGCCGCTGGCGGTCGCGGCGCTCGCGGACGCGGGGGCCTCGCTCCGCGACCTCGGGGCGGTCGCCGTCGGCCTCGGCCCCGGTCCGTACACGGGGCTGCGGGCCGGCGTGGTCACCGCGGCGACGCTGGGGCTGGCACTGGACGTACCGGCCTTCGGCGGCTGCTCGCTCGACGTCTGGGCGCTGCCGGACCGCCCCTGCCTGGTCGCCACCGACGCCCGCCGCCGCGAGGTCTTCTGGGCCGCGTACGAGGGCGGCGTCCGCGTCGACGGCCCGCACGTCGAGCGGCCCGCGGCGGTGCCCGCGGCGGAGCGGGTCGTCGGCCCGGGTGCGGTCCTGCTCGGCGCGGCGCCGGACGACCGCCCGTGCCCGGTCGGTCGGCTGGCGTCGCTCGTCGACCTCGGTGCGGAACCCGCGACGCTGGCACCGACGTACCTGCGCCGTCCTGACGCCGCGCTCCCGCCCGGGCAGCTCGCGTGAGCGGCGTCGGCACTACCGATACGCGTCCTCGCGGCCGCATCGCGAGCCCGCCGAGCCCGGAACGCGCCGGCTGCCGTCGAACTGGTAGTGCCCACGACACCCGGACGGCGCGGCCATGAGCGAGCAGATCCGCCCGCTGCGGTGGTGGGAGCTGCCCGAGGCGACCGCGCTCGAGCCGGTGCTCTTCGGCGCCGACGCCTGGTCGCCGGAGCTGTTCTGGTCCGAGCTCGCGCAGCACGAGACCCGCCACTACGTCGCCTCCTGGGACGGACAGACCATGACCGGGTACGCCGGCCTGTCCGCCACCGCCGGGGAGGCGTGGGTGCAGACGATCGGGGTCGCGCCCGGCCACCGTCGTCGCGGCCTGGCGACCGACCTGCTGCGGGAGCTCACGACCGAGGCGCGGCGCCGCGGCGCCTCGACGATCTGGCTCGAGGTCGGCGCGGGCAACACCGCTGCGCAGGCCCTCTACGCGCGCCACGGGTACGCGACGGTCGGCCGACGCCGGGGCTACTACGGGGCCACCGGCGAGGATGCCCTGATCATGCGAGCGCTGCTGTGACCCCTTACGCGGCGGGCCGGCACGGTGACCGTCGTTCTGGGCAGGGGCATGACGTGACCGTCGGCCTGGGCATGGGTCCGACGTGACCGTCGTCCTGGGTATGGGTCCGACGTGACCGTCGTCCTGGATATGAGTCCGACGTGACCGTCGTCCTCGGCATCGAGACCTCCTGCGACGAGACGGGCGTCGGCATCGTCGTCGACGGGGAGCTCCGCGCGAACGCGATCGCCTCGAGCGTCGAGCTGCACGCCCGGTACGGCGGGGTCGTCCCCGAGGTCGCCAGCCGCGCGCACGTCGAGGCGATGCTGCCGACCATCCGGCGGGCCTGCCTCGACGCGGGGCTGGCGCTCACCGACCTGGACGCGGTCGCGGTCACCGAGGGTCCCGGGCTCGCCGGGGCGCTGCTGGTCGGCGTCGCGGCGGCCAAGGCGCTCGCCGCCGGCCTCGGCGTCCCCCTCTTCGGTGTCCACCATCTCGCGGCCCACGTCGCGGTCGACACCCTCGAGCACGGCCCGCTGCCCGAGGGCACGATCGGGCTGCTGGTCTCCGGCGGGCACTCCTCGCTCGTCGACGTCCGCGACGTGGCGGCGCCGGTCGTCCTCGGCGAGACCCTCGACGACGCCGCGGGGGAGGCGTTCGACAAGGTCGCGCGGCTGCTGGGCCTGGGCTTCCCCGGCGGGCCGATCGTCGACCGGGTCGCCCGCGACGGGTCGGCGGACGCGATCGCCTTCCCCCGCGGGATGGCCGGCGACGGCACGTACGACTTCTCCTTCTCGGGCCTGAAGACGGCGGTCGCACGCTGGATCGCCGCGCAGGCCGACGTACCCGTCGCCGACGTCGCCGCGTCCTTCCAGGAGGCGGTCGCCGACGTGCTGACGCAGAAGGCCGTCGCCGCCTGCGTCGACCGCGGCGCGGACACCCTGGTCATCGGCGGCGGGGTGGCCGCCAACTCTCGGCTCCGGGCGCTGGCGGCGGAACGGTGCGAGACCGCGGGGGTACGGCTCCGCGTACCGCGGCCGGGGCTGTGCACCGACAACGGCGCGATGGTGGCCGCGCTCGGTCACCTGCTGGTCGCCCGGGGTGCCGCGCCGAGCCCACCGGACGTCGGCGCCCGCTCGACCTTCCCGCTGCCCCACTGACCGGCCGGCCATCGGGTGAGGTCGTCGCCGGGTCGGCTCACGCGCGCGAGGCCGCCCGATCCGGCGGCGGTGGAGACTCGGGCGGTGACGGCGACGGTGACGATGTGGGAGGCCAAGGCGCCCGCCGGCCGCGGCGACGACCTCGCCGCCTGGGCCCGGCAGCACGCCCCCGCGGACGCTCGCGTGTACGCCTCGGCCGACGACCGCGTGGTGGTGATCGCGCCTGCTCCGCTTGCGCTGCCGGAGCCGCCCGGAGACCTGCGCGACCGCCCGCCGCACGCCTGGGACTTCACGGAATTGACGGCAGGTCACGCGGCGCCTTAGGTTGGCACTCGGCACCCGAGAGTGCCAGCTCGAACCACCAGCTCCACCCACATGCGCGCGAGAACGGCCTGGCCCCGCGACGGCAGGCCCGGACCCTGCTCATCCACTCAGCCATCGTCGACTGTGAAAAGTGAGGTCGCCTCCGTGACCACCGCCACCAAGGTCAACATCAAGCCGCTCGAAGACCGCATCGTCGTCCAGGCCCTCGAGGCCGAGACCACGACGGCCTCGGGCCTCGTCATCCCGGACACCGCCAAGGAGAAGCCCCAGGAGGGCACCGTCCTGGCGATCGGTCCGGGCCGCATCGACGACAAGGGCAACCGCGTCCCTGTCGACGTGAAGGTCGGCGACGTCGTGCTCTACAGCAAGTACGGCGGCACCGAGGTCAAGTACTCCGGCGAGGAGTACCTCGTGCTCTCCGCCCGCGACGTCTTCGCGATCATCGAGAAGTAGTCCCACCGGTCGGGCCCGTCCCGACCCTGCACGACCTCAACTGCGCCCCGGTGCCGCCTCCGCGGGCCGGGGCGCAGTCATGTTCTGCTACATCGAAAGGACCATGACGTGTCCAAGATCCTGACCTTCGACTCCGCTGCCCGCGAGGCGCTGCAGCGCGGCGTCGACAAGCTCGCCGACACCGTGAAGGTGACGCTCGGCCCCAAGGGCCGCAACGTCGTCATCGACAAGAAGTTCGGCGCCCCGACGATCACCAACGACGGCGTCACCATCGCGCGGGAGATCGAGCTCACCGACCCCGCCGAGAACATGGGTGCGCAGCTCGCCAAGGAGGTCGCCACCAAGACCAACGACGTGGCCGGTGACGGCACCACGACCGCGACCGTGCTCGCCCAGGCCATGGTCGGCTTCGGCCTGCGCAACGTCTCGGCCGGCGCCGACCCGACGCGCCTCAAGCGGGGCATGGACGCCGCGGTCGCCGCGATCTCCGAGCAGCTGCTCAAGACCGCGACCGAGATCCAGACGCAGGAGGAGATCGCGCACGTCGCGTCCATCTCCGCCCAGGACCGCACCATCGGCGAGCTGATCGCCGAGGCGATGGACAAGGTCGGCAAGGACGGCGTCATCACCGTCGAGGAGTCGAACACCACCGGCACCGAGCTCGAGCTCACCGAGGGCATGCAGTTCGACAAGGGCTACATCAGCCCGTACTTCGTGACCGACGCCGAGGAGCAGGAGGCGGTCTTCGACGACGCCTACGTGCTGCTGTCGGCCGGCAAGATCTCGACCGTCGGCGACCTGCTGCCGCTGCTCGAGAAGATCGCGCAGTCGGGCAAGCCGCTGCTGATCGTCGCCGAGGACGTCGACGGCGAGGCGCTCTCGACCCTCGTCGTCAACGCGATCCGCAAGACGCTCAAGGCCGTGGCCATCAAGGCGCCCGCGTTCGGTGACCGCCGCAAGGCGATGCTGCAGGACATCGCGGTCCTGACCGGCGCGACCGTCGTCTCCGCCGACGTCGGCCTCAAGCTCGACTCGGTCGGCCTCGAGGTGCTCGGCACCGTCCGGCACGCGACCGTCAGCAAGGACACGACGATCCTGGTCGACGGCGGCGGCGACTCCGCCGAGGTCGCCGGCCGGGTCAACCAGATCCGCGCCGAGATCGACGCGACCGACTCCGACTGGGACCGCGAGAAGCTGCAGGAGCGGCTGGCCAAGCTCGCCGGCGGCGTCGCGGTCATCCAGGTCGGCGCGGCGACCGAGGTCGAGCTCAAGGAGCGCAAGCACCGCATCGAGGACGCCGTGTCGGCGACCCGCGCGGCCGTCGAGGAGGGCATCGTCGCCGGTGGCGGCTCCGCTCTCGTCCACGCCGCCGAGGTCCTCGAGGGTGGGCTGGGCCTGTCCGGGGACGAGGCCACGGGCGTCGCGCTGGTCAAGCTGGCCCTCGTCGAGCCGCTGCGGTGGATTGCCGAGAACGCCGGCATGGAGGGGTACGTCGCGGTGCAGAAGGTCGCGGCCATGCCCTCCGGCTCCGGACTGAACGCCCAGACCGGGGTCTACGAGGACCTCGTCGCCGCGGGTGTGCTCGACCCGGTGAAGGTGACGCGCACCGCGGTCGCCAACGCCGCCTCCATCGCGAGCCTGCTGCTCACGACCGAGACGCTGGTCGTGGACAAGCCCGAGGAGGAGGAGCACGAGCACTCCCACGGTGGGCACGGCCACAGCCACTGAGCACCCCGGGAACCCCGAGCACCACGCTCGACCTGCTCTGGTACGACGGCCCCGCCGCCGTCCTCGCCCTGCCGCACGCGTCTCCGACGTCGGCGGCGGGCGAGGACCGGTGGGCGCGGGCGGTCGCGCTCGGGGCCACCGCGCGCTACGCCGAGGCGGCGACGATCCTGGCTGCACTCCCGGGATCGCTCGCCGCCTCGGCGCGTGCCAGCCACCTGCGGCAGGTGGGCCAGCACGCCCGGGCGCAGGACCTGGACGAGCGGGCGCTCGCACTCGCGGACGGCGACGAGGCTCGCGCCGACGCCACGAGCGGCCTGGTCGCCGACGCGCTGGGCCTGGGCGAGGCCGACCGCGCGTTCGCGCTGCTGCCCGCCGCCCGGCGGGCCGCGGTCGGCTGGCGCGGCCGCGTACGCCTGGGCTGGGTCGTCGCCGAGCTCAGCCTGCTGGTGGGCGAGGCGCGTACGGCGGTGGCGGAGGCCGA
>CAJCIY010000094.1 GCA_903970495.1 Candidatus Melainabacteria bacterium
GGCGTCGCCGCGGTGCCCACCGCGGACACCGGGCCCGAGCTGCAGCCGACCGAACCCGCCGCGGACACCCACGCCGAAGACGAGGACGAATCCGACGAGCCGGACACGGGTACGGGGCCCGACGCAGGCGGGCGCTGGTTCGAAGCACCCGAAACGGTCGAGGAGGCCCGCTAGGCTCTCTGCGGTTCGCGCGTGGCCCGCCGGGCTGCCGCGTACCGGTCCGTCCCCGCTGCACCAGTTGCACCGCACGTCGCGGACGGCTCCCGCCCGTCCCGCGCCGTCACCCGTCAGCCGACCCGAAGGTGGATCTCTCTCGTGATCGTCATCAGCGCCGTACTCGTGGTGGTCGGCGCCGCGCTGCTCATCGCCGGTCTGGTCTCCAGCGGCCTGGTGCTCATCTACGTCGCCCTCGGGGTGACGGTGGTGGCAGCGCTGCTGCTGCTGCTCGGCGTCCGTGACGGCGGCCGCCTCGCGCTACGGTCCGGGACTCCCGCAGACGGCGCAGCGGTCGGCGGTCCGGCGTACGCGGACCCGTCCCCGGCCGGCGGGGAGGGCGAGACGCCGGCAACCCTCGTCCCGGCGGACAGCGCGGGCATCGTCGTCGTCGTCTCCGGGCGGCCCCGCTACCACGCCGCAGGCTGCCGGTTCCTCACCGGCCGCGACGAGGCCGAGGACATCAGCGTCGAGGAGGCCCGCGAGCTCGGCTTCACGCCGTGCGGTGCCTGCAAGCCCGACGACCACCTGGCCGGCCCGGCCGGCCACGGTTCGGTCGACACGGCTGTGCTGCCGGCCGAGCCCGAGCCCGAGCTCGCAGGGGGCCCGGCGGCCCTCGAGGCGCCGGTAGCGGACGGTGAGGGCGTGACCGTCATCCCGGCGGCGAGCGGTCCCGACCTGACCAAGCCCGCGACGGCGCGCCGGGCCGCCCAGGCACCAGCCAAGAAGGCGCCCGCCAAGAAGGCCGCTCAGCCGGTCGGGGCCAAGAAGGCTGCCGCGACGCGCACGGCCGTCAAGAAGGCCGCGCCGGTCACGGCCGTCCCGGTGGCCACCCCGCCGGCAGCGGCGCCCGTCGGCACCGGCGCCGCCAGCGAGACGCCGGCCGTGCCCGCGAAGAGGACTGCCACCAAGGCGTCGAAGGCGTCCGCGACCACAGCCGTACCGGCGACGAGAACGTCCGCACCCCGCAAGGCCAGCAAGGTGGCTCCGGCCAAGCAGGTGGCCACACCGACTGCCGCGGTGAAGGCACCGGCGAAGAAGGCCGCCGCGCCGACAGCCGCCAAGGCACCGGCGAAGGAGACGGCCGCGCCGGTCGTCGCCGCGAAGGCCGCCAAGAAGGCTGCGAAGAAGAGCGCCGCCAAGAAGGCGGCGTCCTGACCTGAGGCCAGATTCCTGGAGCCGGCCTCCGTGCAGGTGGAGCGGGCGTCAGGTCGAGCGGTTCAGGCGCGCCGGCGGAACGGGTCCCGGGACGGCGGCATCGGCATCTGCACGCGCTCGCTCTCGACCGGGATGCCGGTCAGGCCCAGGACCGCTGACAGCACCGTCGAGGTGGTCTCGGCCCGTTCCACACCGGCCCTGGTGACCATGGCCCGGTAGATGGTGACGTAGTGCCGTACCGGGGTGTCGTAGGACCAGTCGACCGAGCCCAGGTGCAGGGCCGATCCCGGGGTGCCGTCGGGGCCGTCGAACGCCTGCGACCAGACCTGCACGCCGGACGGGCCGGCCGAGAAGACGCCGCCGCGCGCGACGTCGTGGGCCGCGGCGGCGGCCAGCAGGTCGCGGGTCTCCCGCTCGGGGAGGACCATCGCGGGTCGTACGTGCGAGGCCAGTGCGGGCACGGCGACGGCATTCGGGCTCAACACGACGCTCGAGCCTTCGACGGAGCCCAGCGCACGGGGCAGTCCCACCACGGCCATGTCGCCTCCTCGGTCCCCGTCTGCCAGCTCGGGTCGTCTCGCCCGCTGTCCTTCATCGTCGTGAGTCGACCTCGCCTTGACTGTCCGATGGGTGACACCTTCCCGCCTCGGAGCGGGTGACGACAAGGACCGAGTGGCTCATCGCAGGGGGGTCACTCGGAGTCACGGCGGGGGGTCGTGACGCGGGGGTGGAGCGGGCGGCGCGCCGCGTTGTGCGTCGGCGGGGCTACCCGTAGCCTGCCCTTCGCACGATCCTGCCGTCCGCCCCCGGTGCGGGAGCGGCCGAGCGTCGAGCACGGAGAGGCGGAGGGGCATGGCGAAGGAACGGGGCGGTCTGCTCGGACGACTGGGGCGTCGTGGTCGTACGGGAGCCGCGGACGAGCCCACCAGCGTGCCCACGGATGCGCCCGCCAAGCCGCAGCGTCCCACCGCAGCTGCGGACGCCCCTGCGGCTACCGCTCCAACCCAGGGGACGAAGGCTGCCACGAAGGCGCCGGCGAAGAAGGCCGCGACCAAAGCCCCGGCGAAGGCCGCGACCAAAGCCCCGGCGAAGAAAGCGCCCGCCGTCAAGGGGCCGACGAAGACCGCGACGACGGCCGTGACGAAGACCGCGACGACGAAGGCCACGAAGGCGCCCGCGCCCAAGACGGCGACCAAGACGGCGCCCAAGACGGCGACCAAGACGACCACGAGGGCGCCGGCGAAGTCCGCGGCGAAGGCACCGGCCAGCAAAGCCCCGACGAAGAAGCCGGCCGTCCCGGCTGCGGCGGTGTCGGCGCCCGCGAAGAAGACCGCCGCCACGGCGCCCGCGGCCACAGCCGCGAAGAAGGTCGCCCCGGCGCGCGTCCCGGCCAAGGCGACGCCGGCGAAGGCCGCCAAGGCGACGCCCACCGCGAGCACAGCTGCGGCGAGCAAGGCACCGCGGGCGGCGAAGGCGACCAAGACCGCGAAGGCCACCAAGGGTACGAAGGCGGCGAAGACCGCCAAGAAGGCGGAACCGGCACCCGCCGCTGTCACCAGTGCGACCACCGCGACCGCGCAGCTCTCCAGCCCGGCAGCCGTCAGCGCGCCGGTGAGGTCGGCCACGGCTGCCGCCCCGGGCCCCACCGCGCCGCGCAAGGCCGCCGGCAAGCCTGGCCTGCTCCCGCGCCTCGAGGGCGACAGCCCCTGGACGGCGAAGGAGGTCGCCGCCCTCAGCGCCGTGATCGAGGCCGAGCTCGCCGAGCTGCGTACCGAGATCGAGGCGGCCGACGCGGCTCACGACCGCTCGCTCCAGGACGGCGAGCAGGGGACCGGCGACGACACCGCCGACGCGGGGAGCGCCACGTTCGAGCGCGAGCACGAGCTGTCGATCGCGGCGAACAGCAAGGACCTGCTGGCGCAGAACACCCGCGCCCTGCAGCGGCTGGATGCCGGCACCTACGGCCTCTGCGAGATCTGCGGTGAACCGATCGGCAAGGAACGGCTCAAGGCGTTCCCTAAGGTCACCTTGTGCGTGACGTGCAAGCAGCGGGAGATGCGCCGCTGACCGAACCCGGTCCGGCGGTGCCGCCGCCGACCCGGCTGCGGACCCGACGCGGCCTGCTCGCTGCCACGGCCGGTGCGGTCATCGTCGCCGACCTGGCGACCAAGACATGGATCGTCCACAGCTACGCGGGCGGCCGGGTCAGCACCGTGATCCCGCACGTGCTCCAGGTCGAGCAGAGCCGCAACGCGGGCGCCGCCTTCGGCATCGCGACCGGGCTCACGATCATCCTCAGCATCGTGGCGATCGCCGTCGCCGTGGCGGTCGTCCGCGCATCACGGCGGCTGCACTCCCGGTGGTGGGCGGTCAGCCTGGGCCTGCTTCTCGGCGGTGCGCTGGGCAACCTGGGGGACCGGATCTTCCGCAGTCCGGGCGTGCTGCGCGGTCGCGTCGTCGACTGGATCGCCTTCTCGCACTACCCGGTCTTCAACCTGGCCGACAGCGGCATCACCGTCGGCGGCGTGCTCGCGGTGCTGCTCGCCCTGCGCGGGCTGCGGCTCGACGGCACGCGCGAGCAGCGGTGAGCGAGACCCGCGCCGTCCCGGTCCCCGAGGGGCTCGAGGGGCTGCGGCTCGACGCGGCGATCGCCCGGCTGTTCGGGCTGTCCCGCACCGCCGCCGCCGACCTCGTCGCCCACGGCGACGCGACCCTGGGCGGCCGGCCGACCGTGAAGTCCGATCGGGTCACCGCGGGGGACTGGCTCGAGGTGCTGCTGCCGACCGCTGCCGGCTGGACCCCGCCTGCGGAGCTCGCGCCCGCCGACGGCCTGGTCGTGCTCTTCCAGGACGACGACGTCGTGGTCGTCGACAAGCCGGCCGGCGTCGCGAGCCACCCCAGCCCCGGGTACGACGGCCCCACCGTCACCGGAGGGCTGGCCGCCGCAGGCATCGCGCTGTCGACGAGCGGCGCGGCGGAGCGGCAGGGCGTCGTGCACCGCCTCGACGTCGGGACGAGCGGCGTGATGGTGCTCGCCCGCTCGGAGCGGGCGTACACCCACCTCAAGGACCAGTTCCGGGACCGGACCGTCGACAAGCGCTACCGCGCGCTGGTGCAGGGCCACCCGGACCCGTTCACCGGCACGGTCGACGCGCCGATCGACCGGCACCCGCACCACGCATACCGGTTCGCGGTCGTCGCCGGAGGCCGGCCGAGCGTGACCCACTACGACACCATCGAGGCGACCCGGGCGGCGACGCTGCTCGACGTCAAGCTCGAGACCGGGCGTACGCACCAGATCCGCGTCCACATGGCCGCGCTCCGCCACCCCCTGGTCGGCGACCTGCAGTACGGCGCCGACCCCACGCTGGCCGCTCGGCTCGGGCTCACCCGGCAGTGGCTGCACGCCGCCCGGCTCGCGTTCACGCACCCTGGCGACGAGAAGCGGGTGACCTTCACCAGCGCCGATCCGGACGACCTCGCGGCCGCGCTCGCCCAGCTCCAGGGAGAGTCGTGAACCTGGGCGACCTCGACCAGCGGGTCGTCCCGGCGCTCGCCCGCGGTCTGGCCCGCGTGCTCGGCCGCCGTGTGCCCGTTGATCCGGCGCCGGCGCCGGTGGCGGCGCGGCGGCCCAGCCCCGGGTCGCTGCTGCCCGAGCCGCTCTCGCCCGAGCCGCTCTCGCCCGAGCTGTCGGCGCTCGATGCGCCGCCGGCCGTCGCGCGCCGACCCCGGCACCCCCAGGCCGCCGGCTCGACCGTCCCGTCGCCGGCTGCCGAGCCCGCGGACCGCGAGCCGGAGCCGGAGCCGGAATTCCCACACATTGGGGGTCCGGATGCGTCAGATGTGACGCATCTGAACGACCAAGGCGATCCGGGCAGGCCGGTGCGGCTTCGTCCCCACGAAGGTGCGCCGCCTCGGCCCACGGCGCTCGCACCCGACGACACCGACCTGTCAGCGCCAGACGTGGCCGGGACAACGCCTGGTGCTGACACGTCCGGAGGTACGGAGACGTCCACCCGCTCGCGATTCCGCAAGCGCGGCAAGGAGCCAAGGGAGAAGCCGCAGCCCAAGGCGCCGGAGGAGGCCAAGCGGGCCAAGCCGCCGAGGGAGCCGAGGGAGAAGCGGCAGCCCAAACCGAGGAAGGCCAAGCCGCCGAAGCCGCCGAAGCCGGCCAAGGAGCCGAAGGCCGAGCGGACGCCGAGACCCCCCAAACCGCCGCGCCTGCCGCGGCTGCGCCGGAGCCGTACCCGGCTGCTGGGGGTCGACGACCGGCTTGCCCGCGGGCCGCTCGGGATGCTCCGCGCCCGGCCGCAGCTCGGCTTCGTGGCGGCCGGCGCCGTCCTGGTCGTCGGGGTGCTCGGCGCACTCGACATCGACGCGACGCGCACGACC
>CAJCIY010000095.1 GCA_903970495.1 Candidatus Melainabacteria bacterium
GCGGCGGCGCCGGCCGGGTGAGGTACGTCAGCAGGTAGCGCCGCGGGCAGTCCGAGAACGCGGCCAGTCGCGACGGCGTCGCCCGCAGCAGCCGTCGGGGCAGCCCGCCGAGAGCGAGCTGCTGCTGGTCGGCCACGACGGACAGCCTGGCACCCCCCCACCGGCCGGGTCCGGTCCTCCACAGCCTGATGACGATCGGGCCCTGATCTGCGGATGTACGCCACGAAGCAGCCCGGATCGGGCATCCTGTGAGGCGACCGAGACCGGCCCCGACAGGAGATCAGCCATGACTGCGCCCCTCACCCGGCGGCAGCGCCGCGGCACCGCGACGGCAGCAGCTGCCGCGGCACTGCTCGTGGCCGTCGCCGCCTGCGGCTCGAGCACGAGCTCGGGAGGCGCCGGCAGCACCAGCAAGCTGGCTCCGCTCGACGCCGTGAAGACCGGCCTGCAGGCGCTGTCCGACAGCCACGCGCTGACCTTCACCTTCAAGGTCGACACGACGGCGGCGCAGATCGCCTCCATCTCGAAGGCCGAGGGCGACGCGCCCGACGACTCCGGCGACGCCGTCGCCGAGAAGGTGCTGCCCGGCGGGAGCATCGTGCTCGAGACGATCGCCGCCGGGAAGAGCTTCAGCGCCGACAGCGGCAACGTGGCGGCGGCGCTCGGCGGGTCGTTCTCGCTCGACGTCAACGCGGGCGACAAGCCCGACCTGGTCCAGGTCGACTACCTCGACAAGCAGGTCTACGCGCGGGCCGACGTCGGCACCCTGTCGTCCTACGGCGGGTCCGAGACCCACGACGAGGTGCAGTCGTTCGCCTCCTCCGCGGAGGCCGCCAAGTTCCCGTTCATCCTCAAGGCGGTCAACGGCAGCTGGCTGCACGTCGACGGCAGCTCGGTCTACCAGTTCATCAAGACGGCCGAGCCGTCGGCCATCCCGACCGTGAGCCCCGACGCGGGGGCGAAGCTCATCTCGGGCCTGGAGGCACAGATCGGCAAGGACGTCACCGCCAAGCGGGTCGCGGCGGACCCCACCCTCGGCGACCACATCGTGGTCACCGGCAACGTCCGGACCATCGGCACCGACCTGGTGAAGGCGTTCGGCTCCGCCGAGTCGTCGATCCCGGGCGCGAGCAAGCTCTTCTCCGACGCCGACCCGGGCTCGCTGCCCGACCAGGACGTCTCGGTCGACGTCTACGTCGACGGCGGGGCGATCGACGCCGTGAAGTTCGACGTCGCGCAGGTCCTGACCGGTCAGGACAAGGCCTCGCTCGGCGGCAAGCCGTTCGACCTCGAGCTCGACGTCACCCGCACCGCCAAGGTCGCGGCACCAGCGAGCTCCACGACGGTCACGACCTCGCAGATCGTGCAGCTGTTCGAGAGCATCGGCGAGGAGGACAGCGGCTCCAGCTCCGACGGCGCCTAGTCCGGCGCAGCGGCGCCGCGGGCGAGCAGCTCCTCCCAGAACGGCGTCGCGTACCAGCCGCCCGGGACCTCTCCGACGTCGAACACGCCGCCGGAGTAGCAGTGCGGATGGCCCGGCGCGTAGGCCGGCAGCGCGACGTGCTCGGCGCCCTCGATCGCGACCCGGACCGGGCTCTCCACCAGCGGGGCGTCGGTCGGGGGCGGCAGCGGCGGGCCGGTCGGCAGGCCGCTCAGCGACTCCGCCTCCCGGACCGCGGCGAGCCCCTCGAGCAGCATCCGCCGGCACACCCGGGACACCGCCGAGTCGGGTGCCTCCTCGCGCTGCCGGGAGGCGGCCGCGAGCCGGTCGCGCGCGTCGGCGAGCGCCTGCGCCGCCGGTGTACCCGCCCCGACCGCCGGTGCCACCGCCTCGATCCGGACGGTGAGGAGCGCGAAGCCGGTGTCGACGTCCGCGGCCAGCGCCTGGGTGGTGTCGACGGCGCGGTACCTGCTGCGCTGCCACACCACGATCACCGCCATCAGCGCCGCCACGACCAGCACGAGCAGGAACGCGTACGCGTAGATCGGGGTGATGGCGACGCCGCCGCCGGGGCCGTTCACGCGCTGAGGGGGAGCACGCCGGTCGCGGCGGCGACGACGGCCTCGTACGCAGGGTCGGCCGTGGTGTTCGTGCCGAGCAGCGTCGGCTTGCGGCTGCCGTGGTAGTCGCTCGAGCCGGTGACGACGAGGCCCAGGTCGGCGGCCAGACCCCGCAGGGCGGTGCGGGTCGCCTCGTCGTGGTCGGGGTGGTCGACCTCCAGGCCGACGAGGCCGGCTGCCGCCATGGTGGCGACGGTCTCGTCGCTGACCGTCGTCCCCCGCTTCGAGGCACCGGGGTGCGCGAACACCGGGACGCCGCCGGCGTCGCGCAGGAGGGAGATGGCCCGCAGCACCGGCACCTTCCGCTCGCTGAGGTAGTACCGGCCGTGCGGGCCGATCCACGCGTCGGTGAACGCGTCCGACACCGTCGGCACGAGGCCGAGGTCGACGAGCTCGCTCGCGATGTGCGGTCGTCCGACGGCGCCCTGCGCGCGGGCGCGGACCGACTCCCAGGACAGCGGATGACCGTCGGCGACCATCGCCGCGACGATCCGCCGCGCGCGGTGGACCCGGCTGTCGCGGACCTCGGCGAGTTCGGCGACCAGCGGCGGGTAGGCCGGGTCGGGGAGGTAGCCGAGCAGGTGCAGGTCGACCGACCGGCCGACCTCGTCGGCGGCGGCGGAGATCTCGATCCCGCGGACGAGGGTCAGGCCGGCCGGCAGGGCGGCGGCCGCCTCGTCCCAGCCGCCGAACCCGTCGTGGTCGGTGATCGCGACGACGTCGAGACCGGCAGCGGCCGCGTTCGCGACCAGCTCGGCCGGGCTGTCGGTGCCGTCGCTCGCGGTCGAGTGGGTGTGCAGGTCGATCCTCATCGCAGCCGACAGCCTAGGCGGCAGCGTGCGTCGCGACCGGGGCCGTGGGGCATGGATGAGGGCATCCCCGCCTTCGGACGGGAAGCACCCGGTTTCATCGACGAAAGGGATCCGCTGTGCCCAAGACCTGGCTCATCACCGGCGCCTCGCGCGGCTTCGGCAAGGAGTGGGCGGTCGCCGCCCTCGAACGTGGCGACAGCGTCGCCGCCACCGCCCGCAAGCCCGAGGACATCCAGGACCTGGTCGACAAGTACGGCGACGCCGTGCTGCCGATCGTGCTCGACGTGACCGACCGCGACGGCTGCTTCACGGCCGTCACCCAGACCCAGCGCGTCTTCGGCGGCCTCGACGTGGTCGTCAACAACGCGGGCTACGGCCAGTTCGGGATGGTCGAGGAGCTGTCCGAGGACGAGCTCCGCGCGCAGCTCGACACCAACCTGTTCGGCGCGCTGTGGATCACGCAGGCGGCGCTGCCGATCCTGCGCGAGCAGGGCCACGGCCACATCATCCAGGTGTCGTCGATCGGCGGCATCACGGCGTTCCCCGGTATCGGCGCATACCACGCGAGCAAGTGGGCGCTGGAGGGCATCTCGCAGGCCCTCGCGCAGGAGGTCAAGGACTTCGGCATCAAGGTCACGATCATCGAGCCGGGCGGGTTCTCGACCGACTGGGCCGGCCCGTCGGCCAAGCACGCGACGTCCCTCGAGGCGTACGAGCCGGTCCGCGAGGCAGGCAACAAGCGGCGGTCCGGCAACACGCCCGGGGACCCGACGGCGACCGGCGACATCGTGCTGCAGCTCGTCGACTCGGACGACCCGCCGCTGCGGGTGTTCTTCGGCTCGGGCCCGCTGAGCCTCGCCGAGGCCGACTATGCGGCGCGGCTCGAGTCGTGGCGCTCGACCCAGCACCTCGCCGAGGCGGCTCAGGGCGCCTAGGTCCGACTCGCATGCCGCCGGGCGTCTCGCTGCTCGGGACGTGGTTCAGGGCAGCAGCAGGTGCCGCGACGGCTCGCCCCGCTGCTGCGGGACGAGCCGCTCGCGGGCGTCCGCGAGCAACAGGTGCTCGAGCAGCAGCGCCTCGGCGTCGGCCGGCCACAGCACCAGCCACAGCCAGGCGCCGTCGGCCTCGCCGACGAGCACCGTCCGGTCGGGCGGTGCCTGCGGGCAGCACCAGAGCGCGACCGGGTGGCCGCGCACCTCGACGTGCTCGTCGGGCGCGCCGGTCACGCAGTCGCCGGCGTCCAGGCCCGGCAGCCCGGCGTACCGGGCGCCGAGACCGACGCCGGGCTCCTCGGCGACCACGATGAGGTCGGCCTCGTCGTCGCCGAGCGGCGAGGGGCCGGACCACGCGAGCGCCAGGCCGACCGGTTCGTCGGGCGGCCCGGCGACCGCCATGCCCCCGACGCTCCAGCCGTACGGCAGCGGTGAGAGCTGCCAGACCGGTACGCCGCCCGGCGCCGTGACGGCCTGGAACGCGGCGTCGTTCAGCGGGGCGTAGGTCCGGAGCGCGGCGACCGCGCCGTGGTCCTCGCACCGACCGCCGTCGCGGAGCGCTGCGCCGCAGCGGACGCAGACCGGACCCATCGCCGCAGGCTGTTCCTCGGCGGCGGAGCGGTCAAGGCTACGGCGTCAGGCGAGCGACGTCAGGAGCGCTGCGGGGTGGGACGGCCCGGCTCCTCGCCGCCGGCTGCTGCTGCGTACGAGCGCTTGGGGACCATGACCTTGCGGCGGAAGGTGCAGACGACCACGCCGTCCTGGTTGTAGCCGATGGTCTCGACGCCGACGACGCCGCGGTCGTCCTTGGACTTCGACTCGGTCTTGTCGAGCACGGTCGTCTCGCCGTAGATCGTGTCGCCGTGGAACGTCGGGAAGACGTGCTTGAGCGAGGAGACCTCGAGGTTGGCGATCGCCTTGCCGGACACGTCCTCCACGGACATCCCGAGCAGCAGCGAGTAGACGTAGTTGCCGACCACGACGTTGCGGCCCTGCTGCGTGGTCGCGGCGTAGTTCGCGTCGAGGTGCAGCGGGTGGTGGTTCATCGTGAGCAGGCAGAACAGGTGGTCGTCGTACTCGGTCACGGTCTTGCCGGGCCAGTGCTTGTAGACGTCGCCGACCTCGAACTCCTCGTAGTACCGACCGAACTGCACGCCTGCTCCCTCACCTCGTCGTGTGCGGTGCAGGCTACTGGAGGTCGACGGCAGCCCGGTTCGGGTCGCGCAGGTCGACGCCCTGCATGAGCCACCGCTGCTCGAGCTCGGCGCCGCCGTGCACCCGCGCCCACGCGGCCTCGTTCGGGGTCATCGGGAACAGCGGCAGCACGTCGACGGCGGGGTCGTCGAGGGACGCGACCGCTCCGCCCGGCTCGCCGACCAGGACGCTGTCGAAGTGCGCGCCGTCCCACAGCGGCTCGCCGAGGCCGAGCCGGGCGCCGGGCCGGATCACCAGGCCCTCGACGACCGGTGACGCGGCGAGGACCGCGAGCCGCCGCAGCACCGAGTCGTGGCCGCCGCGGACGGTGAGCAGCAGCTCGGCCCGCGGCCCGTCGGGGTCGGCGTGGTCGCCCTCGGACATCGGGCTGGCGGACATGCCGAGGGTGACGTACCGGACCAGGCCGTCGGGGTCGGGGCCGAACCGCAGCACGTCGATGGGGTCGGCGCCGACGAACGACACGGACGCGCGACCGGAGTCCTGGCCGAGCGCGGTCAGCAGGTGCGCCGCGACGAGGGTGAGCACGGCGTCGGACATCGCGGCGAGGCTAGCCGCCGCCCGTACGGGGCAGGCCGGGACCGTGACCGACAGGGTGACCGACAGGGTGACCGCACGGCGCGCCGCGGCGGACGCCAGCCGCGCCGCCGTCCGGGGCGGCGCCCGGGCCGGGCTCGTGGTCCGCGCGGTCTTCTACCTGCTGCTGACCTACCTCACGATCCGCATCGCCACCATCGGCGGCGGGGGGCAGGTCGACGCCAACGGCGCGCTGCGGATCGTCGGCACCTCGGTGTTCGACTCGGTCGTCCTCGGGTTCGCCGCCGCCGGCTTCGCGGTCTTCGGCCTGGTACGGCTCCGCGCCGCCCAGACCGACCGCTCCGAGCCGCGGCTGCGGCGGGCGACCACGGCGCTGCAGGGCCTCGCGTCCCTGGTCGTCGCCTGGATCCCGCTCTCGTTCGCCCTCGGCGACGACGCGACCGGCTCCGAGCAGTCGCAGCGCCGCAGCACCACCGAGCTCCTCGGCCTGCCCGGCGGGCGGGTCATCGTCGTGGTGATCGGCCTGGTCGTGCTCGGCTGGGCGGCCTGGCAGGTCCGCGGCGCCGTCCGGGGCGACCACGAGGACGGCCTGATGATCGACGGCAGCCGGCCCCGGGTGCAGCAGGCCGTCCGCATCGTCGCCGCCAGCGGGCTGGTGGCCCGCGCCGTGGTCATCGCGCCGATCGGGGTGCTGCTGGTCGTCGCGGGCGCGACCTACGACGCGGCGCACGAGCACGGGCTCGACGGCGAGCTGCTGGCGCTGACCCACCACACCTGGGGGTCGGCGGTGCTCGCGCTGGTCGTCCTCGGACTGCTGGACTTCGCCGCGTACGCGCTCATCGAGGCCCGCTACCGGCGGGTCGACCGCGCCGCCTAGCGCCCGCGGAAGGTCGCCGGCTCCTTGGCCAGGAACGCGCGGACCGCGTCGGCGTGGTCGGTGGTCTCGCCGAGCCGGGTCTGCTCGCGCGCCTCGGCGTCGAGGGTCGGTTCGATGTCGGTCGAGACGATCCGCTTGATCGCCGCGTACGCCGCCGTCGGCCCGGTGGCGAGGCCGCCGACGACCCGGGCGAGCGTCGTCTCGAAGTCGGCGGTCACGACGTCGGCGAGCCCGGCTGCCGCCGCCTCGGTGGCGGACAGCGGCGCGTCGAGCAGCAGCAGCGCCCGGGCACGCCGGGCGCCGACCGCATCGGTGAGCGTCGCGTGCAGGCCGCTGTCGGCGGCCAGTCCGATGCCGGCGAACGCGAACGTGAGGCGCGCCTCGTCGCTCATCACGACGACGTCGGCGCAGAGCGCCAGCCCGATGCCGGCTCCCGCGGCGGCGCCGTTGACGCCGGCGACGACCGGGACGGCGACCGCGCGGATCGCGCGCACGAGCGGCGCGTACTCGTCGGCGACCACGTCGAGCGCGGTCGAGGGGTTCACCTCCAGCCGGGCGGCGTGCTCGGTGAGGTCCTGCCCGACGCAGAACGTCCGGCCCTCGCCGCGCAGCACCACGACGCGTACGTCGGGCTCGATCGCCGGACCCTCGAACGCCTCGAGCAACAGCCTGCGCACCTCGGTCGTGAGGCCGTTGATGCGCGCCGTCATCGCGACCGTGCAGACACCGCCGGCCGTCGTCACCGTGACCGTCATGGCTCCGACCCTAGGCTGGTCGGCATGGCGCGCATCCCCTCGTCCCTGCTCGTCGCGACCGGTCTCGTCGGGGGCTTCGAGCTCGCCCGGTCCTCCGGGCGACGCGAGGTCGGCGGGGCGCTGTTCGCGGCAACGGGCGCGCTCGCGGCGCGGCAGTGGGCGCGCGGCGGCGGAGCGCGTCGGGCGGTCCCCCTCGCGGCCCTGTACGTCGCGGCCATGGGCGGCTC
>CAJCIY010000096.1 GCA_903970495.1 Candidatus Melainabacteria bacterium
GCCGGCGGTGTCGGTCGGGGTGACCGGCTCGGTGAGGACGCCGAAGAACGGGCCGGTGTCCATGCCCTCGTCGAGCAGGAACGTCGTCGCGCCACTGACCTCCTCACCGTGCCAGACCGCGTGCTGGACCGGCGCGGCGCCCCGGTAGGCCGGCAGCAGCGAGAAGTGCAGGTTGACCCAGCCGACAGCCGGCACCGCGAGCACGTCAGCGGGGAGCAGCGCCCCGTACGCGACGACAGGACACACGTCCGGGGCCAGCGCGGCGAGCTCGGGGATCGCCTCGCGCGGCCTCGTCGGGGTGAGCACCCGGACGCCGCGGGCCTCGGCGAGCTCGCGGACCGGGCTGGGCGTGAGCCGCTTGCCGCGGCCGGCCGGCGCGTCGGGCCGGGTGAGGACGGCGAGCACCTCGTGGTCGCTGGCGAGCAGCGCCGCCAGCGACGGCACCGCTGCGGCGGGCGTACCCGCGAAGACCAGACGCACCGGTCGATCCTGTCAGGTGCTCAGCCAGCCCGGCCGATTCGACGTTGTGCACGGATACCGACGAGTACGTGTGCACAAGGTCGAGGTCTTCGACGTTGTGCACGCGGGGGGGCGTCGCGGCGGCTCAACCCAGCACCGCGGGGTCGACCTGGATCCGGATCGCGCCGGGTTCCTTGCGGGCGCTCCGGATGCCCGCCGCGGCGTGCAGCGCCGCGGCGAGCGCGGCGCCCTCGGAGCGAGGCGTACGGATGAGCAGCCGCTCCCCCACCGGCGCGGGCACCGGACCGAGGACCTCGGCGGCCGGGGGCAAGGTGAGGTGCCCGAGAAGTGCCTGCAGCGCAGCGGGTTCGCCGTCGACGGCGGCGAGCCGGACCGCTGGCGGGAAGCCGAGCGCGGTCCGCTCCGCCAGCTCGCGCTCGGCGTGACCGAGCGGGTCCCAGCGCACCAGCGCCTGCACCGCGGCCAGGCCGGCGTCGGCGACCACCAACACCGGTGCCTGCGGCCGGGCCAGCGCAGCCGCGTTCGCCCAGCGGCGCAGCGCCTCCTCGGCCGCGCGCAGGTCGGGCCGCCCGAGCAGCGTCCAGGCATCGAGCAGGACCACGGCCGCGTACGCGCCGATGGGCTCGGCTCCCGGCGTCGCGACGACCAGGGCCGGTGTTGCGGGCACCTCGTCGACGACGGCGTCGCCGCCGCTGGTGACGACCGGTACGCCCGGGAACGCGCGGCCGAGCTCCTCGGCGGTCCGCCGCTCGCCCACCGCGCCGGCCCGCAGCCGGTCGCTCCTGCACTCGCCGCAGTGCCAGCCGGCGGCGGGCCGCCCGCACCAGCCGCACGCCGGGACCGCACCCGCCGCGGGGAGTGCGAGCGGCCCGCCGCAGTGACCGCACCGGGCGGCGGTCCGGCAGCGGGCGCAGGCCAGCCCCGGCACGTACCCGCGGCGCGGCACCTGGACGAGGACGGGACCGGACCGCAGCGCCTCGCGAGCGGTGCGCCAGACCAGCGTCGGCAGCCGCGCGAAGCGGGCGGCCTCGTCGCGGGCGAGCTCGGCGTCGGAGCCCGTGGCGACCACCCGCGGCGCGACCGCCCTGACCGCCCCGCGGTCGGCGACGAGCGGGTGCGCCCAGCCGCTCGCGAGCAGCGAGGCCCCCTCGGCGGTCACCGCGTGGCCGCCGAGCAGCAGCGCGCAGCCCTCGCCGAGGCTGCGCAGCAGCGCGACCTCCCGGGCGTGCGGGTACGGCGCGCGCGGCTCGGCGTGCAGGTCGTCGCCGTCGTCCCAGACCACGACGAGGCCGAGGTCGCGTACGGGGGCGAACGCCGCGGCGCGGGTCCCGACGACGAGCCGCGCGGCGCCTCGGGAGACCGCGAGGAACCGCCGGTAGCGCGCGGCCGGGCCGAGGTCGGCCTGCAGCGCGGTCGCCTCGGGGAGGGCGCTCAGGACGCGGGCGACGTCGCGGGCGTCGGGCACGAGGACCAGCACCCCGCGTCCGCTGGCGACGCAGGCCCGGGCCGCGACGGCGATCGCCGACCAGGGCGAGCCCGGCAGCGCCGCCCAGACCGCGCGGGGCGACCTGCCGGCGGCCAGCGACTCGAGGTACCCGCGGCCGCCGTACGCGTCGAGGGCGTCCGGCGGGAAGGCACCGGGCTCGGCGGCGTCGGCTCCGGGCGCCGCCGCGGCGTCTGCTGGCGGTGTCGCCGCGGCGGCGCTCGGCGCGGCCTCGGTCCGGGCGTGCCGCGGCGGCACGGCGAGTCGCAGCACGTCGGCGAGGGAGCCGGCGTACCGGTCGGCGACGGACCGCGCGAGCCGCGCCACCTCCACCGTCAGGACGACCTCCGGCGAGACGACCTTGAGCGGGCTGAGCCTCGGGTGCTCGCTCGTCGCGACCCGCTCGAGGACGTAGCCGTCGGTGAGGCGGCCGGCGAAGCGGACGCGTACGCGGCATCCCGGCGGCGCGTCGACGCCGTCGGGCACCGCGTAGTCGAACGGTCGGTCGAGGTGCGCGAGACCGGTGTCGACCGCTACCCGCGCGACCGGCAAGCCGGTCCCGGTCACCCGCGCGGCCGGCAGGCCGGTCCCGGTCACACGCGCGACCGGCAGCTCCCCGGCGGTCACGCGCGCTGCGGTGAGGTCAGGCGCCGGCGGCGGACTTCAGCGCGTCCGCCCGCGAGGTCGACTCCCAGGTGAAGTCGGGCTCGTCGCGGCCGAAGTGGCCGTAGGCGGCGGTCTGCGCGTAGATCGGCCGCTTCAGGTCCAGGTCACGGATGATCGCGGCCGGGCGCAGGTCGAACACCGACAGCACGGCGTCCTGGATCTGCTCGTCCGGCAGCGTGCCGGTGCCGAAGGTCTCGACGAACAGGCCGACGGGCTGTGCCTTCCCGATCGCGTACGCGACCTGCACCTCGCAGCGGGTCGCGAGACCGGCGGCGACGACGTTCTTGGCGACCCAGCGCATCGCGTACGCGGCGGAACGGTCGACCTTGGACGGGTCCTTGCCGGAGAACGCGCCGCCGCCGTGGCGGGCCATGCCGCCGTAGGTGTCGACGATGATCTTGCGCCCGGTCAGGCCGGCGTCGCCCATGGGACCGCCGATCTCGAAGCGGCCGGTCGGGTTCACCAGCAGCCGGTAGTCGGAGGTGTCGATCGTCAGGCCGGCGATCTCGGGCTCGACGACGTGCTCACGGATGTCCGGCGACAGCAGCGTGTCGAGGTCGATGTCGGCCGCGTGCTGGCTGGAGAGCACGACGGTGTCGAGGCGGACGGCCTTGTCGCCGTCGTACTCGATGGTGACCTGGGTCTTGCCGTCGGGCCGGAGGTAGCCCACGGTGCCGTCCTTGCGGACGGCCGAGAGCCGACGGGACAGCCGGTGCGCCAGCGCGATCGGCAGCGGCATGAGCTCGGGCGTGTCGTCGCACGCGTAGCCGAACATCAGGCCCTGGTCGCCGGCACCCTGCCGGTCGAGGAGGTCCTCGACGGACTCGCCGGTGCGCGCCTCGTGGGCCTGGTCGACGCCCTGCGCGATGTCGGAGGACTGCGCGCCGATCGAGACGCTCACGCCGCAGGATGCGCCGTCGAAGCCCTTCTTGGAGCTGTCGTAGCCGATCTCGAGGATCCGCTCGCGCACGATGTCGGCGATGTCGACGTAGGTGTCGGTCTTGACCTCGCCGGCCACGTGCACCTGGCCGGTCGTGATGAGGGTCTCGACGGCGACACGGCTGTTGACGTCGTCCTTCAGCATCGCGTCGAGGATCGAGTCGCTGATCTGGTCGGCGATCTTGTCCGGGTGTCCCTCGGTGACGGACTCGGACGTGAACAAGCGGCGGGCCACGGTGCTCCTCGGCTTCGGGTGACGTAACGGGGATCGGCGGTACCTGCGGCTCGTGTCGCCGCAACCTGTCTCGTCGTCCAGCCTACCGGCCGGTGCTGACTCCCCTACCCTCCGCAGCATGCGGCGGCAGACGACCTGGTGGTGTGCGGCAGGAGCGGTGCTGGTGGCGGCGGGCGCCGCCGGCTGCGGCGGGGGCGGGACGCTGTCCGCCCAGCTCGCCGCGCACCCGGCCGCGAGCAGCGCCGACCCGACGGCCACACCGTCGTCGCCCGCGCCGCCGTCGCCGTCGTCGAGCGCCCACCCGTCGCCGGCACCGACTCGTCCACCCGGCAGCCGGATCATCGTCGGGACCGGCGTGTCCCTGGTGCTCCCCGGGTTCCGGGTCTACGCGGCGACCGACATCACCGAGGGCATCTCGCCCCTCATCCCGACGACCCCCGCGCTGCACGCCTTCGCGAAGCTCAGCCCACAGGTCCAGCACGACACGCAGCTCGTCGCCGTCCACGTCCCGGCCAACGGCGAGGACGTGACGGTGACGGCACCGACGACCGCCGTGAGGCTGTCAGGGAGCGACCTCACCGAGTACGCGCGCGGTGTCCGGATCGGGTTGCAGAACGCGGATCCAGGTCATCCGACCAGCGAGCGGGCGATCACCCTCACCGGCTCCGTCGCCGCCTACGAGTTCGAGACGACGGGCATCAAGGACGCCGCAGGTCGCGTCGTGGACCACACCTACGTCCTCGTCCCGGACGGGATGCGCGCCGTCCTGGTCGAGATCGGGACGACGACCGGGACCAGCCCGAGCGTCGCGGCGGCCGTGGTCGCGGGGATCCGCCGGATCGACTGAGACCGACGGTCAGAGACGGGTGACGACCGCGTCCCAGACCGCGTGCGCGAGCTGGTCCTTGCTGGTGTCCGCGACCTCGACCTCGCCGCCCGTCGACAAGATCGTGGCGGCGTTGTGGTCGACCTCGAAGCCGACGCCGTCGCCGACGCGGTTGAGCACCAGCAGGTCGCAACCCTTCGCCGCGAGCTTGGCGCGACCGTGGGCGAGCACGTCGTCGGTCTCGGCGGCGAAGCCGACGACGACGGTGGCGCGGTCGGCGCCGCGGGAGGCGAGCTCGACGAGCACGTCGGGGTTGCGGACCAGCGGCACCGAGGTCGGCTCGCCCTCCCCCTTCTTGATCTTCGACTCGGACCGTGTCGCGGGACGGAAGTCGGCCACGGCCGCGGCCATCACGACGACGTCGGCACCGGCCGACTCGGCCAGCACGGCCTCGCGGAGCTCCGCGGCCGAGAGCACCAGCACGACCTTGGCGCCGGCCGGCGGCTCGACCGACAGGTTCGCGGCGACCAGCGTGACCTCGGCGCCGCGGGCGGCGGCCGTCCTCGCGAGCGCGACCCCCTGCCGGCCGGAGCTGCGGTTGCCGAGGTAGCGGACCGGGTCGAGGTGCTCGCGGGTCCCACCGGCGCTGACCACCACGCGTCGGCCGGCGAGGTCGGCGGGCAGCCCGCCCCGCGCCAGGACGTCGCGGGTGAGCGCCGCGATCTCCGCCGGCTCCGGCAGCCGCCCGGGGCCGGTGTCCGCGCCGGTCAGCCGTCCGCTCGCGGGGTCGATCACGACGGCGCCGTACGAGCGCAGCGTCGCGACGTTGGCCACGGTCGCCGGGTGCTGCCACATCTCGGTGTGCATCGCGGGGGCGTAGAGGACCGGGCACCGGGCGGTGAGCAGGGTCGAGGTCAGCAGGTCGTCGGCACGCCCGTGCGCGGCCTTCGCCAGCAGGTCTGCGGTCGCCGGGACGACGAGGACGAGGTCGGCAGACTGCCCGAGGCGTACGTGCGGGACCTCATGGACGCCGGTCCAGACGTCCGTCGCCACCGGGCGACCGGACAGGGCGGCGAAGGTGGCGGCGCCGACGAAGTGGAGCGCGGCCCCGGTCGGGACGACGGTGACGTCGTGGCCCGACTCGGTCAGCGACCGCAGCACCTCGCAGGCCTTGTACGCGGCGATCCCGCCGGCCACCCCCAGGACGACGTGCGGCCGACTCCCCACCTGCGGAGTCCCTACTCCTCGTTGCTCTTGTGGTCGAGCAGGCCGGCGTTGATCTCGCGCAGCGCGATCGACAGCGGCTTCTCCTGGTGGCCCGGCTGCACCAGCGGGCCGACGTACTCGAGGAGGCCCTCGCCGAGCGAGCCGTAGTAGGCGTTGATCTGCCGGGCGCGCTTGGAGGCGAAGACGACGAGGCTGAACTTGCTCGCGGTCTGCTCCAGCAGCTCGTCGATCGGCGGGTTGGTGATGCCGACGGGGTGGGCGACGGTGCCGGGCATGGCGGACCTCTTCCAGTGACGTTCTCGGAGCGGCGATCAGACCTCGGCGCCGCGCACCAAGGCTAACAGCCGGCGCGCCGCGGCCTCGACATCGTCGTTGACCAGCACGGCGTCGAACTCCCCCGCGGCCGCCATCTCGACGTCGGCGATGGCCAGCCGCCGGGCGATGACCTCGTCGTCGTCGGTGCCCCGACCCCGCAGCCGGGCCTCGAGCTCGGCCCGGCTCGGCGGCGCCAGGAACACCAGGAGGGCGTCGGGGTCGCTGGCGCGCACCTGCCGCGCGCCCTGGACGTCGATCTCGAGCAGCACGGGCCGGCCTGCCGCGAGGTGCTCCTGGACGGCGCGGCGCGGGGTGCCCTTGTGGTGGCCGGCGTACTCGGCCGACTCGAGGAACCCGCCGCGTGCGGCCTCGGCCGCGAACGTCTGCTCGTCGACGAACACGTAGTCGACGCCGTCGACCTCGGCCGGCCGCCGCGCCCGGGTCGCCCAGCTCACCGAGACCCAGACCGACGGGTCGAGCGCCCGCAACGCCGCGACCACGCTGCCCTTGCCGACCCCGCTCGGGCCGGCGAGCACGATCAGCGAGGGCACGCCCGGGAGTGTGTCAGTCGGTGTGCCCGGCGCCCTGCAGGTCGCTGTGGGCATCGCTGTGGACATCGCTGTGGACGTCGGCGTGGAACTCGGCGGCGAGCGCCGCTCGCTGCTTGGCCCCGAGGCCGCGTACGCGCCGGGTGGGGCTGATCGCGAGCCGCTCCATGATCTCGGCGGCGCGGACCTTTCCGATGCCGGGGAGCGCGTCGAGCAGCGCGGCGACCCGCATCTTGGCGATGGCCTCGTCCTGCTCCGCCCGCGCGACGACGGCGGCGAGGGCTGCCCCGGCCCGCTCACCGGCGTGGTGGAGCTCGGCGGCGACGGCGGCCCGGGTACGGCGGGCGGCGGCTGCCTTCTGCAGCGCCGCCGCGCGCTGCTCGGCGCTCAGCGGTGGGACCGGCACGGGCAGCACCCTCTCTCGGCACCCCGGGACCAGCCGGCACGACCGCGGGGGCAGGGCGGGCGTCCGAGCCGGACGCTAGCGGCTCCTCACGCTCCCCACCAGTCTGCCCACGGCGAATCCGGCTGCGGCCGCCGCGGGTCGTCCGTACCGTGGCGATATGGGACCCGCCGTGCTGCGCCACCGGCAGTTCCGGTTGTGGTGGATCGGGTCCAGCCTGTCCGCGCTCGGCACCACGATGGTCCCGGTCACGCTGACGTTCGCGGTGCTGTCGCGCTTCCACACCGCCTCCGCGGTGGGCACCGTCCTGACGGCGGAGACCGCGCCCCTCGCGCTGCTGCTGCTCGTCGGCGGGGTCGTGGCCGACCGGGTGTCGCGACGCCTGCTGCTGCTGGGCTCCGACGTCGTCTGCACCGTCGTCCAGGCCGTCGCGGCCGTGCTGCTCTTCCGTGGCCACTGGCAGCTGTGGCAGTTGGCGGTGCTGTTCGCCGTCGAGGGCGGCGCCACCGGCATGTCCTCGCCCGCGCTGCTCGGCATGGTCACCGACGTCGTGCCCGAGGCCGACCGGCAGCAGGCGAACACGCTGCGGTCGATCGCCACCTCGGGCGCCTCGATCGCCGGTCCTGCGCTCGCGGGGGTCGTGGCCGGGTTCGGCGGCGGCGGCCTCGGGCTCGCGATCAACGCGGCGACGTACGCGGTCAGCGCCCTGGCCCTGGGCCTGATGCGGCCGGTGCCGGCACCGCCGGCGACGGGCGCCTCGCCGCTGGCCGACCTGGTCCACGGCTGGCACGAGTTCACCGGGCGCACCTGGCTGTGGTCGATCGTCTCGTCGTTCGCGCTGTTCCACCTGCTCGTGCTGCCACCGGTGATGGTCCTCGGCGCCGTGGTCGCCGAGCGCGACCTCGGCGGCGCCTCGGCCTGGGGCGGCATCCTCGCCGGGTTCGGTCTCGGCTCGCTCGTCGGCGGCCTGCTCATGCTGCGGTGGGACCCGCGGCGGCCGCTGTACGTGGCGACCGTCGCCGTCGCCTCGTACGCGGCCTTCGCGGTGGTGCTCGCCCTCGTGGCACCGCTGTCGGTGCAGATCGCGGTCGCGTTCGGCGGCGGCGCGCTGCTCGCGGTCTTCGACGTCCTGTGGAACACCGCGCTCACCACCCACGTCGACGGTGCGGTGCTCTCGCGGGTGAGCGCGTACGACTGGTTCGGCTCGGTCGTGCTGCTGCCGGTCGGCTACGCGATCGTCGGCCCGGTCGCCTCGGCGATCGGGATCACCGCGACGCTGTGGGTCGCGGCGGGCTCGTGGCTGGTGCTGTGCGCGCTCGTGCTGTGCGTCCGCGACGTCCGGACGCTGGGGTCGGCCGCGCCGGCGCCGGCAGCCAACCCGGTCGCCGTCGCCGGCTGACGCTCGGCCCAGCGCGGCGAGATCTTGGGCCGCTCGCCGACAGTGACGAAAGCGGCGGGTTTCCTGCCGATCCCGGACGTTTTCGTCACACTCGGCGCCGCGTCGGGCAGGCTCAGCAGATCGTCGGCGGACGACGGCGCCCTGGACCTGGCGGCGGCGGGTGAGCGGGGGTCAGCCGAGCGAGGCGGCGATCTTCGCGGCCGCGGCGCCGGGGTCGGACGCCCCGGTGATCGGGCGGCCGATCACCAGGAGCGACGCGCCGTCGGCGAGTGCCTGCTCGGGTGTCGCGACCCGCGCCTGGTCGCCGGCGTCCGCGCCGGCGGGGCGCAGGCCCGGCACGAGCAGGTCGACGTCGGGGCCGACCTCCGCCCGCAGCAGCGCGACCTCGAGCGGCGAGCACACCAGCGCCCGTGCGAGATCGGAAGA
>CAJCIY010000097.1 GCA_903970495.1 Candidatus Melainabacteria bacterium
CCTGCAGCTGCTGCACCTGCGTGTTCAGGGCGTCGACCGCCGGCACCAGCGCTTCCAGCGACGTCACCGCCGGGATGACCTCGCCATCGAGCCGGCCGAGTACGGGTCCCAGCGACACCAGCGCCCGGTCGAGGTTCGTGACCAGCGCGGGGTCGATGCCGGCGAGGACCGGGGCGAGCCCGTCGGCCAGCGAGGCGATCGACGCGCGGATCCGGTCGCTCTCGACCACCAGCTCGTCGACCCGCAGCGCGGCCGAGGAGACGGAGTCGAGCAGCGGCGGCACCCTGTCCACGGCAGCGGACGCCTCATCAAGAACCGCAGGCACCCGCGCCACCGCGGCATCGACGGTGTCGAGCAGCGGGAGCACCCGGTCGACAGCCGACGACGCCGCGTCGAGCACCCCAGGCACCCGGTCGACGGCCGACGACGCCGCGGTGACCACGGGACCGACCGAGGCCAACGTCTCCTCGACCCCGGCGAGCAGCACCTCGACGCGGCCGAGCAGGGTCCCGACGCCGGCGATCAGCAGCTCGACGCCGTCGAACAGCCGCGGCAGCCGGGCCAGTGACGCCGGCAGCCCCGCGAGCCCGTCGAGCAGTGCGACCGGATCGAGCCGGACGGCCGCCGACCCGAGGCGTACGAGCCAGCGGGCCGGGATCAGCGTGACCGAGACCGGTGGACCGGCGGGACTGCTCAGAACGACCTCACGCGGGCCGCACCGCCGACCAGCTGACGACCGGCGGAGAAGAACAGCGAGGAGTCGCGGTGCGCGTCGGCGAGCACGTCGTCCAGGGCCGCGATCAGGACGTCGGACTCCTCGTCGGACCAGACCAGCGGCGGCAGCAGCTTGATGATGTTCACGTCGTCGGCGGCGACCTGGGTGATCACGCGGTGCCGGTGGAACAGCGGCAGCACGATCGCCTGCGTGAACAGCCCCTTGCGCATCAGCTCGAGCACCCGGAACCGGCGCCGCAGCGGCGGACTGGACGGCAGGCCGAACTCGAGACCGATCATCATGCCCGCGCCGCGTACGTCGGAGATCAGCTCGTACCTCTCCTGCAGCCCGCGCAGCCGCGCCAGCAGCGCATCGCCCTGCACCCGGGCGTGGGTCACCAGGTCGAGGTCGTCGAAGGTGGCGAGCGTGGCGAGCCCCGCGACCATCGCGAGCTGGTTGCGGCTGAAGGTCGAGGAGTGCTTGAGCGCCTTCGACATCGACGAGTGCACCGAGCGCACGATCTTGTCCGACGTCAGCATCGCGCCGACGGGGACGTAGCCGCCGGACAGCGCCTTCGCGACGGTGATGATGTCGGGCGAGATCCCGTGCTCCTCGTGCGCGAAGAACCGGCCGGTCCGCCCGATGCCGGTCTGCACCTCGTCGGCGACCAGCAGCGCGCCGGCGGCGTGCAGCAGCGCCTGCGCCTCCTGCCAGTACGCGGTGGGCGCCGTGTGCACGCCCTTGCCCTGGATCGGCTCGACGACGAACGCGGCGACGTCACCGCGCCGCAGCTCCGCCGCCAGCGCCGCCGCGTCGCCGAACGGGACCATGGCGGCCCCCGGCAGCAGCGGGCCGAACCCGGCCTTGAACCCCTTGCCGCCGTTCAGGGCGAGCGCGCCGGTCGTGAGCCCGTGGTAGGCGTGGTCGGCGTAGAGGACCCGGCTGCGACCGGTCGCGGCGCGCGCGAACTTGATCGCGACCTCGACCGCCTCGGCGCCGGAGTTGGCGAACACGCACCGCTCGATGCCGTCGTGCGCGCGCGCCACGAGCTGCTCGGCCAGCAGCCCCGCGAGCAGCGCGCAGTCGAGCTGCACGAGGTTGGCGAGGTCGGCGTCGATCGCGTCGTGCAGCGCCGTCTTGATCGCCGGGTGCGAGCGGCCGAGCGCGAAGACGCCGAACCCGGCGAGGGTGTCGAGGTAGCGCTCGCCGTGGTCGTCCCAGAGCCAGGAGCCCTCACCGCGTACGTAGAAGCGGTCGAAGCCGAGGGTCTGCAGCACGTTCGCGAGCTGCGGGTTGAGCAACTGCTGGTGCAGCGCGTAGTTCTCGCCGTGGCGCTCCTTGAGCGTCCGGGTCAGGTCGAACGGCATCTACAGGACCCGCCGCAGGAGCTTGTCCTTGAGCGCCGAGTACGGCGGGTAGAGCAGCTTCACGTCCAGGCCGGCCGGCTTCTCGAGCACCGATCGGCGGTGGCTGAAGGTCTCGAAGCCGCTGCGACCGTGGTACGCGCCGGTCCCCGACTCGCCGACGCCGCCGAAGGGCAGCGTGGGGATCGTCAGGTGCAGCAGCGTGTGGTTGACGGTCACGCCGCCCGAGGACGTGCCGGCGATGATGTGCTGCGCGGTGTCCTCGTCCTTGGTGAAGGCGTACAGGGCGAGCGGCTTGTCGCCGGCGTTGATCCGCGCGAGGGCTGCGTCGACACCGGTCACCGGGATGACGGGCAGGATCGGGCCGAAGATCTCCTGACCCATGAGCGGGGCGTCGGCAGCGACCTCGTCGACGACGGTCGGCGCGAAGTAGCGGGTCTCCGGGTCGCGGCTTCCGCCGGTGACGGTGCGGCCGAAGCCACCGCCGTCGTAGAGGCCGGCCAGGCGCGCGAAGTGGCGGTCGTTGACGATGCGGCCGAAGTCCTTGGCCTGTGCGGGATCCTTGCCGTAGAACTCCTCGATCGCGGCGGCGAGCGCGCGCAGCAGCTCGTCGTGCACCGACTCGGCGACGAACACGTGGTCGGGGGCGACGCAGGTCTGGCCGGCGTTGAGGAACTTGCCGAAGGCGATCCGGCGGGCGGCGGTCGTCACGTCGGCGTCGGCCGCGACGATGACCGGGCTCTTGCCGCCGAGCTCGAGCGTCACGGGCGTGAGGTGCTCGGCCGCGGCGCGGGCGACGACCCGGCCGACGGTGCCGTTGCCGGTGTAGAAGATGTGGTCCCAGCGCTGCTCGAGCAGGGCGGTGGTCTCGGGGACCGCGCCTTCGACGACGACGACCGCCTCGGGGTCGAGGTAGCGCGGTACGAGACGGGCGATCGCCGCCGAGGTGGCGGGCGCGAGCTCCGAGGGCTTGAGCACCACGCAGTTTCCGGCGCTCAGCGCGGCGCCGACCGGGGCCAGCAGCAGCTGCACCGGGTAGTTCCACGGCGAGATGACCAGGCTGACGCCGAGCGGCTCCCGGACCACGTACGCCTTCGCCGGCTTGGCGTTGAGCGGCGTGGAGACCCGCTCCGGGCGCATCCACGCGCTGAGGTGCTTGAGGGCGACGTCGATCTCGTTGACCGTGAACCCGACCTCGGTGATGAAGGCCTCGCTCGAGGACTTGCCGAGGTCGGCGTACAGCGCGGCGGCGAGCTCGCCCTCGTTCTCGGTGAGCAGGGCCCGCAGGCGCTCGAGCTGCTGCCGGCGCCAGGCCTCGGGCCGGGTCCTGCCGCCCGCGTACGTCTTCCGCAGGCGCGCCACCAGGTCGGCGGGCGCCTCGGCGGCGGGCGAGGGACGGTCGAGCGTCGCGGTCATGGGGCGATCCTCCGCAGGTCGGGCGTGGCACCCACCGTATCCCGGCCGACCGGGAGATCCCGATGCCTCAGGTGCGTCGCGAGGTCCTGGCGCGCCGACACCAGGCGTAGCGGCCGAGCAGGCCGGCTGCCTCGACGAGCGCGGGCACGACCTGGAGATCGCCCGTGGTCAGACCGTGACTCGGGCTGACCACCCAGAGCGTGCGGCCCTCGAAGGGGGCGTCCAACGCCAGCCAGCCGCCGGCGAGCACCACCAGGACGATCGACCAGACCAGGTCGACGGCGCCGGACCGGCGCAGAGCGAGCCCGAACCCGACGACGATCGCGACGAGCAGTGCGACGAGCACCGCCTCGTCGGCGTGCAGGGACCGGTGGGCGAGGTCGTGCAGGGACTGGTGGTGCACAGGATCAGACGGTAGGCGACTCGCCCGTCGGGTCGTCGAGCGTGGGCATCAGGCCCGTCTCGGCCTCGGCGGCGGCCACGGCCTTCTTCCGGGCGAGCGCGTCGATGGCGGCGTTGCGGGCCTTCGTGCGCGCTGCGTACCGGTCGGCGATCGTCGAGGAGGCCACCGGGTCGGGCAGCTGCTGCGGCAGCGGCGTCTCGTCGGTGTCGCCCGTGTGCAGGAACGACTCGACCGGGACGTCCTCGGCCATCGGCGGCTCGGCGAAGGCGGCGACCGTCCCGGCCGGGCGGTCCCAGGTCACGGGGGGAGCGGTGACGGACAGCGGGGCCGGCGCGGCGGTCGGCACCGCGACCAGCTGCCGCAGCCGGGCGAGCTCGCCCTCGGCCTCGGCGCGGCGGGCCTCGAGGTCCTCGAGCTCGCCGCGGAGGGCGGCCGCGTACTGCTTCTGCTGATTGGCGTGGGCGGCGAGCAGCCGGTGGTGCTCGGCCTCGGCGATCTCGCGCTGCCGGGCGGTCGCGCGCTCCAGCTCCGCCGCCTCGAGCCGGGCGCCGGAGAGGATCTGCTCCTCCTCCTGGGCCAGCACGGCCCGGATGCGCTCGGCCTCCGCGTTCGCCTCACCGACGACCCGGGAGTACGTCGCCTGCGCCTCGGACAGCATCCGCTCGGCCTCGCTCTGCGCGTCGTCGACGAGGCGGATGGACTCCGACCGCGCGATCGCCCGCTCCTGGGCGGCTGCGTTGAGCTCGTCGCTCGCCTGGTGCTGGGCCTCGGCCAGGTGGGCGTCGGCCTCGTGCCGGGCGGCCGCGAGCGCTTCGTTCGCCTCGATCTCGGCGTCCTCGACGACCCGGGCGACGCGGGCGCTCATCGACGCGAGCGGCGAGAGCTGCGCCGGTCGGGCGCGCAGGTCGGTCAGCTCGGCGAGGAGCTGGTCGCGCTCCATCTCGACCTGGTCGTAGGCGGTGGCCCACTCGTGGATGCGCTGCTCGACCTGCTCGCGGTCGTAGCCGCGGACCTTGAGGTCGAAGCCCTCCGACTCGCGATCGACGTCGCGGGGGAGGGCGTCGGGCTCGATGACCCGGGCGGTGGCGGAACGGTGCGTGGCCGACATGCCCACCACTGTCCCGCGCGTACCGGCCGGGAGGTCGCATTGCGGGCGTGTCGTGCCCGACCGCTTTGGCCCGGCGCCGGGCTCGGAACGGCGCTCAGACCCCGCGGAAGCGGTTGATCTCCGTCAGGTGCTTCTCGCGCAGCGCCCCGTCGCGTACGCCCAGGCCCTCGTCGGGCGCGAGGCACAGCACGCCGACCTTGCCCTGGTGCAGGTTGCGGTGGACGTCGTACGCGGCCTGGCCGACGTCGTCCATCGCGTACACCTTCGACAGCGTGGGGTGGACGAAGCCCTTGGTGATCAGGCGGTTCGCCTCCCACGACTCCCGGTAGTTCGCGAAATGCGAGCCGATGATCCGCTTCAGGCTCATCCAGAGGTAGCGGTTGTCGTACGTGTGCATGTAGCCCGAGGTGGACGCGCAGGTGGTGATGGTCCCGCCGCGCTTGGTGACGTAGATCGAGGCGCCGAAGGTCTCCCGCCCGGGGTGCTCGAAGACGATGTCGATGTCCTCGCCGCCGGTGAGCTCGCGGATCCGCTTGCCGAACCGCTGCCACTCCTTCGGGTCCTGCTCGTGCTCGTCCTTCCAGAACTGGTAGCCCTCCGCGGAGCGGTCGATGACGAGCTCCGCGCCCATCGAGCGCACGATGTCCGCCTTCTCGGGCGAGGAGACGACGCAGACCGGGATCGCGCCGCCGTTGAGCGCGTACTGGGTCGCGTACGAGCCCAGTCCGCCGGACGCGCCCCAGATCAGGACCGTGTCGCCCTGCTTCATGTTGCCGCCGTTGTGCGAGACCAGCTGCCGGTACGCGGTCGAGTTGACCAGACCGGGCGCCGCGGCCTCCTCCCAGGTGAGGTGCGGTGCCTTCGGCATGAGCTGGTTGGCCTTGACCAGGGCGAGGTCGGCCAGCCCGCCGAAGTTCGTCTCGAAGCCCCAGATCCGCTGCTGCGGGTCCATCATCGTGTCGTCGTGGCCGGCCGCGTCCTCGAGCTCGACCGACAGGCAGTGGGCGACGACCTCCTGGCCCGGCTTCCACTTGCTGACGCCGGGACCGACGCGGAGCACGACGCCCGCGAGGTCGGAGCCGATGACCTGGTACGGCAGGTCGTGCCGCCTGGTGAGCTCGTTGAGCTTGCCGTAGCGCTCGAGGAAGCCGAACGTCGAGACCGGCTCGAAGATCGACGTCCAGACGGTGTTGAAGTTGATCGACGACGCCATCACCGCGATCAGCGCCTCGCCGGGGCCGAGCTCGGGGGTCGCGACCTCGTCGACGTGCAGCGACTCGCGGGGGTCCTTGTCGCGGGACGCACGTCCCTCGAACATGTCGACCTCGTCCTTGTGGACGGTCACGCCGCGGTAGGACTCGGGCACGGGCAGCGAGCCCACGGCCTCGAGGTCGTCGGCCAGGATCGCGTCGAGGATCTCTTTCACGGCGGGGATGCTACCGGCGCGTAGGGACTACGCCGTCCCGGTGGTCGACCCCCGCGTGAGCCGCCGGGACCGCCCGGGCTAGCTGTCCGTCGACCGTATGCCCGCCGCGTCCCGGGCGACCTCCGCCAGGTCGGTGAGGTAGCGCCGGGCGGTGAACCCTGCGGCCGTCTGCTGTCCGCGGGCAGCGGTCGCCTCGATCTCGGGCCCCCCGGCCAGGACGGTCTCGAGGGCACGGCGCAGGCTCGCCGGGTCCGGCGGTACGACGACCGCGTCCACCCCCGGCGTGACCAGATCGCGGACGCCGGGCGCCTCGGTGAGGATGACCGGCCGCTTCAGCAGCATCGCGTTCAGGTAGGTCTGCTGAGCGGTGCTGCGGCCCATCGCGTCGGACAGCGGCAGGCACACTGCGGCACTGGTCGCCATGAGCTCCAGGAACTCTTGGTGGCTGACCGGTCCTGCTGTCACCGAGGGCGGCCAGTCGCCGGTCTCTGCCGTCGACGCGATCCGGACCGGGAAGTCGGTGCCGACGAGCGCGGCCCGCAGGAGGTCCCAGTCGCGCAGCGTGTTGCCGCCGACGAACACGTGGCCGCGGCCGGGGAGGTCGCGGACGCGGTCGAGCTCCGACTCTTCGATCGTCGAGCAGAACGGGGTCAGGTGGACCAGCGCCAGGTCGATGCGGAGCTTCGCGGCAGCCGTCACCCGCTCCTCGCTCGAGAGCACGCACAGGTGCGTTCGCGGGCCGAGCGAGGCGCGGAGCAGCTGTCGCTCGCCCCATGCCACAACGGCGTGCGTAAGGCCGCGGCGCTTCTCACCGGGCTTCGACCGAGGCGCCCAGTTGGCGTCGGCGATCACCAGTGCGACCCCCGGCCGCAGCCGGCGGAGGATGACGGCGGAGACCATCTCGCGGTACAGGTCGGATCGGGTGGCCGACCCGCTGAGGATCACCGCGTCGCCGGCCCTGCTCTCCAGTAGCGCCCGAAGCTGCCGAGGCCAGCCGAGCGTGCGGCGGTCGCACAGTTCCACCCAGTCCGGCAGCTCGCCCCACAGCGTGCTCCGGACGGTCCCCACGCTCGCGAGGTTATCGAAGGGCGGCGCTCTCCCGCTCGCTGTGGCTGCCGCCCAGGTAGCGGTCGACCAGATGCTCGGTCAAGGGCGCCAACGCGTTGCGCCGCCCGATCGGGTCGATCATCGAGTGGTCGGCCTCGACCGCCTCGACCCGGAGGCGACCGGTGCGCAGCAGCGGATCGAACGCCCATCGCGCGTTCGCCGGTGGCTTGATGCGGGTGAAGTCGTCGGCGCCGTAGACCAGCAGGACCTCGGCGCCGGTCGCCAGTGCCCTGCGCAGCGACGCCGTCCGCTCCTCCAGGAGTCTGAGTCGGTGGACCAGCCACCAGCCGGGAGAGGGCAGTCGTCCTGCACCCCCGTGACGGATCCGTTGCTTCAGCGTGAGCGACTGTTCGTAGAGCAGGTCGGCGTTCTCCGCGCGGATCGCCTCGAGGTCGGCGCGCCGTTCGTTGAGCACCGGGTTGATGAGCAGGAGGTCGGTGACCGGCAGGTCTGCGGCGGCGTCCAGCGCGTTGCGTGCGCCCGAGCACAGCCCGACCAGTGCGACGCCGTGGCCATCGTCGAGCGCGCTGACCAGTCGGCGGACGTCGAGCACGAGATGCGGGGCGTACGGCGCGGGCGGACCGGCGTCTGCCGGAGGCGCTGAGTCGCCGATGCCCGTGAGATCGGCGCGCACGGTCCGGAAGCCGAGTGCGGCGAGCTTCCGGGACCAGCCGACCCAGCTCCGCGACGGCCCGATGCGGGGATCGAGGATGGTGTTGACCATCGCGACGGTCGGCAGCCCGCCGCGCGCCCCGTCGACCGGCTCGGATTCCGTGCAGGCCATCCCCGCAACGGTCAGGAAGCGTTCCCGTACTCCGGCGGTCTCGACGATCGTGCTGTCAGGCTCGGCCAGCGGCGACGCCGCCGGCGCGCGAGCCGCGAGCCAGGTCACGATCGTCTCGATCGTCGCGGTCGGCACCGCCGCCGCCAGGGTGTCATCGGCGAACAGCTCCGGCTGACCGAGCACTGAGCGCACCGTGACGGTCGGCGAGGCCGTCATCGTCTCCTCGGGTCGCAGCAGCGCCAGGGTGGGGACGGTCGGTGGCGGCTCGGGAAACCGGAGCCGACGGAGCTGGTCGATGGTCTCGTCGGTCACGACGTAGCCGTCGACCGAGAGCGCCCCGGCAGGCGCCGTGTTGTGCTGGACGGCCGCCGTGACCGCCAGCTCGCGCGCGTAGCGGTTCCCGGCTATCGGGTCCCAGAGGACGAGCCCCGCCGCGTCGACCTCGCGTGCCGCGCGCGCGGCGAGGACGGCACCTACACGGAGGCCCACCAGGCTGACCTGCCTCGCGCCGAGCTGGCGGATCCGCGCGACTGCAGCCGGGATGCTCTCCTGCCAGGCGGTGACCCGACCCGGGTCCTCCTCATCCCCCCAGGACTCACCGCAGCCGTCGTAATCCAGGCGCAGCGCAGCCAGTCCGGCAGTTGCCAGGCCCTGCGCCAAGGTCAGGAGGGCGCGATGAGCCAGGGTGTACTCGTACCCCGCGGCAGGACACAGGACGGCAGCCCCGCGTGCCATCCCGCCCGCCGGGATGTGCAGGCGGGCTGCGATCGGACGCTCGGGCGGCCCCAGCCAGAGGGGCAGGCCCGTCGACGCAGCCGACGCCTCGCCCACCGGAGCCCCCTTGCGACAGCGACTGTTCATCGCGATCTTAGAACTGCCGGGTGGCAGGACGATGTGATCACTACCCTGGTGTCGTGAGCAGTGTCGGGACCCGGGTCCTACGAGCGCGGTTGGCGCGGTGGCCCCGCCCGACTCGTCAGGGTGTCGCCGGGTACGCGCTGCTCGTCCCCGTCCCGGGGGATCTCCCGGTGTTCACGCACCTTGCGCTCGCCTCGCTCCGGTGCCAGGCCGCCCGTCACCGCGTAGAGACGATCGTGGTGCCGGATCGACCGGACCCGCGCGTCCAGGGGATCGTCCAGGCTGCCGCCGCAGGCTGGTCCGGGCCGCTGCGGCTCGAGCTCGTCCGCAGGCCCGAGCGTGAGGTCCTCCCGCGTCTCGGTGATCCCGGGCGGAACCACGGCTACCAGATCGTCAGCGGCGTCGTCGCGACGGGAGCGAGCCATGTCGTGCTCCATGACGCCGACCTGTTCCTGCTCGAGGACACCGCGCACGACCGCCAGTACGAGCGTGCCGTCGCCCGCGGACTGGACGTGCTCGGGATCTCCCCGGCGAGGGACCCCTGGTTTGCCGAACGCGGTCGGCAGCTGGCGGCGACGTGGGAGATGACGGCTCGGACCGAGTGGTTGCGGGCCGCCCCGCCCTGGCGGTTGCTCGCGCACGAGGACGTCGTCCTGGGCGAGAGCCACGTCCTGGACACGACGTTCTGGGGGCAGCTGCAGACCGGTCCGGCACGCGTCGGCATCGAGCCGCTCGGCGGCGTCGTGCACTTCAAGGACCTGATCAGCGCCTACCGCACGTGGGCGAGCCGTGAGCGCCCCTTCCACGACGAGCATGCCGCCCTGCTGGTCATCCGGGTCCTCACCGACCTGTTCGACGTCGGCGACTCCGCCGACCTGCCGTCCCTGGCCGACCTCACGGCGGCGGCAGCAGGTGTCTCGGGTCAGGTCTCCTACGAGGGCTGCACGGCGGAGGAGTACGCCCGCACCCGGGGCCTGCTCGCCGAGGTCCTCTCCGGGGCATGGGCATCCGCGGAGCAGCGGGCCCGGGCGGTCGCCGCACTCGCGCCCTTCGACGCCCGCTTCGGCTGGAAGGAGGACGCGGAGGCGGTCACGGCGGTGGTCCCGCCCGCGGGGGGTCCGCCGGACGTCGCGGACGTCGCGGTTGTCATCCCGGTGCACAACCGGGCCGACCTGCTGCCGGCGAGCATCGCCGCCGTCCTCGCCCAGGTGCCACCACCCGCCGAGGTGATCGTCGTCGACGACGAGAGCAGCGACGACTCGGCCGAGGTGGCCGCGAGCCTGGGCGTCCGCGTCATCCGGCGCACGGGCAGCGAGGGGAACCCGGGGCCGCCCCGCAACGTGGGCATGCACGCGGCGACCGCGACGTGGGTCGCCTTCTGCGACTCCGATGACCTCTGGGCCCAGGGCCACCTCGCGGAGCTGATCGCCCACGCGACACCCGACGTCGTGCTCGTCAGCGCCCCGGGGCGCGAGAGCACCGGCGGCTGGCTCGGCAACGCGCGCGGCAAGGCGGTCCGCCTCGACGCCGCCGGCATCCTCGCCCCCGGGGTCAACCTCATCGCCAGCGCGACGATGGTCCGTCGTCAGGAAGCGCTGCAGCTCGGGGGGTTCCGCTCCCGGATCGCAGAGGACCTGGACCTGTGGCTGCGCATGCTCGAGCGGGGGACTGCGGTCCTCACGGCCCGGCCGACGGTCGTCTACCAATACCACCCTGGACAGATGTCGCAGGACGGCGGCGTCCAGGCGGCGGCGGAGACCATCGTCTGGGAGCACCGGGACGATCCGTGGTTCGGGCGGGCTCTCGGTGTCCGCTGGTCGTCACAGCTGCGCTGGGACGAGCTCCGCAGCGCCCTCCGCCGTCAGGACAACGACGCGGCGCTCGCCAGCGCACGCCAGCTGATCAGATCGCCTACCGCGCTCACCGGAGTTGCCTCGCTGATCGTCTATCGCCGGCGGCTGCACTGGTCCGTCCGCAGGAACCCCACCGTCCCGTCGGCCGCCCGCAGCGCCCATCCGGGGGACGACCAGCTGGCGGACGGCACCGAGGTCCACCCGGGGGACTAAACAGCGCCGTTCAGTCGCTCGCCGGCCGGCGTCGATCCCGAGAAGGACATCGGGGGATCGACGACACAAGGAGCCGGCGTGCTTACGAACGGGTCTCGCCACCGGGTTCAGACCACTCTGCTGGCCGCCGCCGCGATCGTCGCGGTCGCGGCCACGGCCACCACCGCGGGAGCCACCGCGCCCCACTCCCGCATCGCCGCGGCCGCCCACGCGCCGCAGACGGTTCGCCGCACGGCGTCGAGCCTCCGGACCCGCACCGCCGAACGCCGCCGCACCTCCCCGGTCCCGGTGGCGAGTGCGCCGACCTCGGTGTCCGGGATGCCGCTCGCCGGCCTCTTCGGTCCGACCAGCGTCTGGGAGCAGAAGGTCGACACCGCGCCGGTCGCCGCCAACTCCGCTGCGATGGTGCGCGACCTCGTCGGTCACATCACCGACCGGTACGGCGACATCGCGGCGTTCAACGCCCACGACTACGCGATGGCGTTCTACACCGCGTCCGCTGGCACCGGCACCGTCGACGTGGCCTTCGATGACTGCCAGCACAAGGGATACACGCCGGCCGGGCTCGAAGGCCCGGGCGGGCAGTTCACCGATGTGCCGATCCCCGCGGGTGCGGTTCCGGCCTCCGGCACCGACCACTCGCTCGCGATCTACTCGCCGTCGACCGACCAGCTCTGGGAGCTGTGGGAGACCGAACACACCGCGCAGGGCTGGTCGGCCTGCTGGGGCGGCCGGATCGACCACGTCTCCACCGCGGCCGGCTACTTCACGGGCGGCTTCGGCGCCACCGCATCGGGCCTCGCGGTGTCGGCCGGCACCGTCGAGCTGTCCGAGGTGCGGGCAGGCTCGATCCCGCACGCGCTGGCGCTCGCCATCCCCGACACCGCGGCGTGGCCGAAGCTGTCCTACCCGGCGCAGCGCACCGACGGTGGCGACACCGATGCCTCGGCGATCCCGGAGGGCACCCGGCTCCGGCTCGACCCGAACATCGATGTCGACACCATCCCGGGCCTGTCACCGATCGCGCGCGTGATCGCCCACACCGCTCAGACCTACGGGTTCATCGTCACCGACTCCTCGGGGGCCGTGTCCGTCACCGCCGAGTCGGGCACGCCGCAGCAGACCGCGACCGGCGTCGACCCCTGGGCCGCCCTCGAGGGCGGCCTGCCGGACTACCTTGTCCTGCAGGGCTTCCCCTGGGGCAGCCTGCAGGCGCTTCCCCAGAACTGGGGCGAGCCCGCCTCCTGAGAGCCCGGCGATGTCGCCCGAGGCCCCGGGCCCTTCGCCGCCGTCGCAGCAGTCGCTGTGCGACTGTCGTCTCGGGGGCAGGCGCGTGACGGAGGAGCTGATGTGGACGGGTGGGCAGAGGTCGGCTCGACGCGCCCCGTCAGAGGCGGGCCGCATGGTCCGACCGTGTCGATCGTGATCCCGGCCCATGACGAGGCCCGGGTGGTCGGACGTCTGCTCCAGGCGCTTGCCGCGCTGACGGCCGACGGCCGCGCGGAGGTCGTCGTCGTCGCCAACGGCTGCTCCGACGACACCGCCGAGGTCGCTCGCGGCTTCGCCGGCGTCACCGTCATCGAGCTCGCCGAGGCCAGCAAGGTCGCTGCGCTGAACGCCGGTGACGAGGCCGCCGTGTCCTTCCCCCGGATCTACCTCGACGCCGATGTCGAGCTCGAAGCCGCGACCGTCCTCGCGCTGGCCGACGCCCTGCCCGACGAGCCCGCGCGCATCGCCGCCCCGACGGTCCGTTTCGAGACCGAGGGACGGCCCTGGGCGGTTCGCGCCTTCTACCGCATCTACACCAGGCTGCCGTACGCGTCCGACGGGCTCGTCGGTCTCGGCGTCTACGCGGTCTCCCGGAGCGGCCGGGCCAGGTTCGGCGCCTTCCCGGCGCTGACGGCGGACGACCTCTACGTGCAGCAGCGATTCGCGCCGGCCGAGCGCGCGGTGCTGGGCGAGCACAGCTTCACCGTCCACGCCCCCCGTTCGCTCGTGGCCCTGGTCCGGGTCCGTACCCGGACGGCGGCCGGCAACCGGGAGCTCGCAGACGGCGGCTCCAGGTCGAGCACCCGCGCGACGATGAAAGCATTGCTGCGCGTCGTCGCCGGAGCACCCGGGCTGCTTCCGGCCGCCCTGGTCTACGTCGGCGTGACGCTCGCCGCGCGACGCCGCGCACGGCAGACCGGACGGAGGTGGGAGCGCGATGACACCACTCGCTGAGGACGGCAGCCGAGCGGCGTCCGCCCCGCGCGCCCCTCGCCACCGTGGGGTCCGGGTGGAGATCGACGGCGTCGAGTTCGACGACTTCACCGAGGACGAGCTCACCCGCTACGTCATGGACGAGCTCGACGACGAGCGTGGTGGACTGATCGTCACCGCCAACGTCGACATCCTGCGGCTGCTGCGCAAGCCGCAGAACGCCCACGTCGCGGAGGAGGCCGAGGTCGTGGTCGCCGACGGCCAACCGGTCGTCTGGGCGTCGCGCCTCGCCGGCAAGCCTGTCCCGATGCGCGTCTCCGGCTCGTCGCTGGTGAAGACGCTCGCCCGCGACGCCGCGACCCGGCAGCGGTCGATCTTCATCCTCGGCGGCCCGCCGGGAGCGGCCGAGCGCGCCGGAC
>CAJCIY010000098.1 GCA_903970495.1 Candidatus Melainabacteria bacterium
CCAACACCCTGCACGGCGACGCCAGCACGTACGGGTTCCTGACCGCCGCGATGGGCGTCGGCGCGATCTTCGGCGGCCTCTGGACCGCCGGGCGCGGCAAGACCGGCATGCGCGCGATGACCATCACCGCCGCGATCTTCGCCGTCGTGCTGGCGCTCGCGGTCATCGCTCCGGACGAGGCGCTCGCCCTGGTCGCGCTGCTGCTCGTCGGGGCGGCCAGCGTCACCTTCCTGTCCATCGGCAACTCGACGCTGCAGCTGCGGGCCGCGCCCACCATGCGGGGTCGCGTCATGGCGCTGTGGGCGGTGGCGTTCCTCGGCTCGACGCCGCTCGGTGGCCCCGTCGCCGGTTTCGTCGCCGAGCACCTCGGTGGCCGCGCCGGGCTCGGGCTCGGTGCCATCGCCTGCCTCGTCGCGGCGCTCGGCGGTCTGCTGGTCGTACGCCGGCTGCGGGCCGCCGCACCGGCCGACGACCGCGGGCCGGCGGCGGAGTCGCCGGCCGAGGCCCGTACCGAGGCGGCCGAGGCGGAGCTGACCGTCACCGGTCGCCGGTAGGCTCACCTCCCGTGGCCTCGACGAACGACCTGAAGAACGGCATGACGCTGTCCATCGACGGCAACCTCTGGAACGTCGTGGAGTTCCAGCACGTGAAGCCCGGCAAGGGCGGTGCCTTCGTCCGCACGACGCTCAAGAACGTCACCTCGGGCAAGGTCGTGGACCGGACCTTCAACGCAGGCACCAAGGTCGAGGTCGCGACCGTCGACCGACGCGAGATGAGCTTCCTCTACCGCGACGGCACCGACTTCGTGTTCATGGACGCCGAGACCTACGACCAGCTGCCGATCCCCGAGCAGGTCGTGGGCGGCAACGCCGACTACCTGCTCGAGAACGCCACCGCGCAGGTCGCGGTCCACGACGGCCTGCCGCTCTACGTCGAGCTGCCGGCCAGCGTCGAGCTCGTGATCACCCACACCGACCCCGGCCTCCAGGGCGACCGGTCGACCGGCGGCAACAAGCCCGCCACGCTCGAGACCGGCGCGACGGTGCAGGTGCCGCTGTTCGTCACGACCGGCGAGAAGATCAAGGTCGACACCCGCGACGGCCGCTACCTCGGCCGCATCAGCAGCTGACCGGCCGCCCACCCTCATGCCCAGCGCCCGTCGCAAGGCGCGCAAGCGCGCCCTCGACGTCCTGTTCGAGGCCGAGCAGCGCGGGCTGCCGCCGCTCGACGTGCTCGCCGCCCGCCGTGCGGCCGACGATCCGCCGGTCGGCGACTTCGCGGTCGCCCTCGTCGAGGGCGTCGTCGCGCACGCCGCCGAGATCGACGCGCTGGTGACGCCGGCGCTGTCCGCGTCGTGGTCGCTCGCGCGGCTGCCCGCGGTCGACCGCGCGATCCTCCGGCTGGGCACGTACGAGCTGCGGTTCGGCGAGGACATCGAGGTCGGCGTCGCCATCAGCGAGGCGGTCGGGCTCGCCGCCGACCTGTCCACCGACGAGTCGCCGGCGTACGTCAACGGGGTGCTCGCCTCGATAGCGCGGGCGCCGCGCGGTGCGGTGCCGGAGCCGGCGGTCGTGGTCCCGCCGCAGCACGTCGTGCTGCCCGAAGGCGCCGAGCCCGCCTGACTACTCGGCGGTGACGGCCCGGCGGGCCTCGGGCGCCAGCACGCCCCACTCGATGAGCTGTTCGGTGAGCCGCCCGGGGGAGTCGTCGTAGATGACCGCGAGCGAGCGCAGGTCCTCCTGCCGGATCGAGAGCACCCGGCCGTTGTAGTCACCGCGCTGGCTCTGGATGGTCGCGGCATAGCGGGACAGCGCCGCGGCGGCGTCCGGGGACACCGTCGAGAGCTGCTCGAGGTCGATGACGAGGCGGGGCAGCGCGTCGCGCGGCGGCGAGGGGGTGGCCCGGGTGGCCGGCAGCAGCTCGCTGGCCGGGACGCCGTAGAACTCGGCCAGCTCGGCCAGCCGCTCGACGGTCACGTTGCGGTCACCCCGCTCGTAGGAGCCGACGACGACGGCCTTCCAGCGGCCGCGAGACTTCTCCTCGACGCCGTGCAGGGACAGGCCCTGCTGCGAGCGGATGGAGCGCAGCCTTGCCCCGAGGGCCTTGGTGTACTCGGACATGCGGGCGGGGCTCCTACGGGTCGGTCGCCGGTGCGGCGGCAGTGGCCCGGCGCCGGTCTCACCCCTCGCTCGACCGGGGGACTCGGACGCAGCGCTCGCGCCCGTGCGGTGACCGTCTTCCCCCGGCGTCGTCGCGTCGCCGTGCAGCCGGCACAGACGGCCGGCTACGGAGAGTGACCGTACGGACGAGGGGCGCGGCCGTCAAGGTGACGCCGCGCCTCTGCTAGCCTCGCCCGCAGCTTCCCCTCCTTTAACGACCTGTCCCGAGAGGCAGGGAAGGAGCACGCATGAGCCTGTCCGCCAGCCGTCCGCAGCCGGCCGCCCCGTGGCCGCCCAGCTCGCGCCGTCCCGTCACCGGTGACCGCGCCGCCGCCCGGGCCGTGCTCGGCGACGCCGAGGTCGGGCGAGTCCTCGCCCGCATTGCGCACGAGATCCTCGAGCGCACCTCCGGCGATCTCGACCGCCTCGTGCTGCTCGGCATCCCCACCCGCGGTGTCTCGCTCGCCCGCCGGCTCGGCGCGCTCTGCGAGCGGTTCGAGGGCCGGCCGGTCCGCGTCGGCTCGCTCGACGTGACGATGTACCGCGACGACCTGGCGCTCCGCGGCGTCCGAGCGCTCGCCGCGACCGACCTCCCGGTCGACGGGATCGACGGCGACACGGTCGTCCTCGTCGACGACGTGCTGTTCTCCGGCCGGACGGTCCGGGCCGCGCTCGAGGCGCTCAACGACGTCGGCCGGCCGCGCGAGGTGCAGCTGGCGGTGCTCGTCGACCGCGGCCACCGCGAGCTGCCGATCCGCGCCGACTACGTCGGCAAGAACCTGCCGACCTCGCTCAGCGAGACGGTGCACGTGCTGCTCACCGAGCACGACGACCGCGACGCCGTGCTGCTCGGGCCCGCCGCCTTCGGTGGACCCGACCCGACCGGGCCGGCCGCGTGAACCGCCACCTGCTGTCCGCGGCGGACCTGACCCGCGATGACGCCCTGCTCGTGCTCGACACCGCGGCGGAGCTCGCCGCGGTCAGCGACCGCTCGGTCAAGAAGCTGCCCACGCTGCGCGGCCGTACGGTCGTCAACCTGTTCTACGAGGACTCGACCCGGACCCGGATCAGCTTCGAGGTGGCGGCCAAGCGGTTGTCTGCAGACGTGATCACCTTCAGCGCCAAGGGCTCCAGCGTCAGCAAGGGCGAGTCGCTCAAGGACACGGCGCTCACGCTGCAGGCGATCGGGGCCGACGCGGTGGTCTGCCGGCACCACGCCTCGGGCGCGCCGCACACGCTCTCGCGCTGGGTCGAGGGCTCCGTCGTCAACGCCGGCGACGGGACGCACGAGCACCCGACGCAGGCGCTGCTCGACGCGTACACGATGCGGGCGCGGACCGGCCGGCTCGAGGGGCTGCGGGTCGCGATCGTCGGCGACGTGCTGCACAGCCGGGTCGCCCGCTCCAACGTGCTGCTGCTGGCGACGCTCGGCGCCGAGGTCACGCTGGTCTCGCCGCCGACCCTGCTGCCGCTCGGCGTCGACGCCTGGCCGGCCGAGACCTCCTACGACCTCGACGCGGTGCTGCCCAAGACCGACGTCGTGATGATGCTGCGGGTGCAGCGCGAGCGGATGGGGGCCGCGTACTTCCCCAGCGAACGCGAGTACGCCCGGCGCTACGGCCTCGACGCGGCCCGGATGGCCGCGCTGCCGGACGAGGCGATCGTGATGCACCCCGGGCCGATGAACCGCGGGATGGAGATCGCGGCCGAGGTCGCCGACAGCGTCCGGTCGACGATCGTCGACCAGGTCGCGAACGGCGTCAGTGTGCGGATGGCCGTCCTCTACCTGCTCCTGGCAGGCGGCCAGACTGCCGACCAGGGGCGCGGAGGAGCGGCATGAGCTGGGTCCTGCAGGGGGTGTCGATCCTCGGTGGCCCGCCGACCGATGTCCTCGTCGACGGCGGGGTGATCGCCGAGATCGGGGCCGGCCTCCGCGGCGAGCAGACCCTCGACGCCGCGGGGCTGGTCGCGCTGCCCGGCCTCGTCGACCTCCACACCCACCTGCGCGAGCCCGGCCGCGAGGACGCCGAGACCGTCGAGACCGGTACGGCCGCCGCGGCGCTCGGTGGGTTCACCGCCGTCCACGCGATGGCCAACACCGACCCGGTGGCCGACACCGCGGGCGTCGTCGAGCAGGTGTTCCATCTCGGCCGCGCCGCCGGCCACTGCGACGTCGCCCCGGTCGGCGCGGTCACCGTGGGCCTGCGCGGGACGGCGCTCGCGGAGCTCGGCGCGATGGCGACCTCTGCCGCCCGCGTACGGGTCTTCTCCGACGACGGCGTCTGCGTCTCCGACGCCGGCCTGATGCGGCGCGCGCTGGAGTACGTGAAGGCGTTCGACGGCGTCGTCGCGCAGCACGCCGAGGAGCCCTCGCTGACCGTCGGCGCCCAGCTGCACGAGGGCGTCGTGTCCGCGCAGCTCGGCCTGGCCGGCTGGCCGGCGGTCGCCGAGGAGGCGATCATCGCCCGCGACTGCCTGCTGGCCGGGCACGTCGGGTCGCGGCTGCACATCTGCCACGTCTCCACGGCCGGCAGCGTCGAGCTGATCCGCTTCGCCAAGGCCCGCGGCATCGATGTCACCGCCGAGGTGACCCCGCACCACCTGCTGCTCACCGACGCCTCGGCCACCGGCTACGACCCGGTCTTCAAGGTCAACCCGCCGCTGCGCACCCGGGCCGACGTCGACGCGGTCCGGGCGGGCCTGGCCGACGGCACGATCGATGCCGTCGCGACCGACCACGCGCCGCACGCGACCGAGGACAAGGAGACGGAGTGGGCTGCGGCCCGCCCCGGGATGCTCGGCCTGCAGACCGCGCTGCCGATCGTCGCCGGTCTCGGGCTCGCCTGGTCGGTGATCGCCGAGCGGATGTCCTCTGCGCCGGCGCGCATCGGCCGGCTTCCCGGCCACGGCCGGCCGATCGCCGTGGGCGAGCCGGCGAACCTCTGCCTGTTCGACCCGGCGGCGACGTGGACGGTCGACGGCCACGCTCTCGCAAGCCGCGCCCACAACACCCCGTACGAGGGGATGACGATGACCGGCGCGGTCGTCGCCACCTTCCTGCGCGGCGAGCCCACCGTCCTCGACGGGAAGCTGACGTGACCGCCGCACTCCCGGCGATCCTCGTCCTCGAGGACGGGCGCACCTTCCGCGGCGAGGCGTTCGGCGCCGTCGGCGAGACGGTCGGCGAGGCGGTCTTCTCCACCGGCATGACCGGCTACCAGGAGACGCTGACCGACCCGTCGTACCGGGGCCAGGTCGTGGTCATGACCTCGCCGCACGTCGGCAACACCGGCTGGAACGACGAGGACGACGAGTCGGCCCGCATCTGGGTCGCCGGCTACGTCGTCCGCGACCCGTCGCCGCGGGCGAGCTCCTGGCGGGCGACCGGGTCGCTGGGCGATGCCCTCGCGGCACAGGGCATCGTGGGCATCAGCGGCGTCGACACCCGCGCGCTGACCCGGCACCTGCGCGACCGCGGGGCGATGCGGGTCGGCATCAGCAGCGTCGAGACCGACCCGGCGGCGCTGCAGGCCCGGGTGGGAGCGGCACCCGGCATGGTCGGTGCCGAGCTGTGCCAGGACGTCACGACCCCCGAGCCGTACGTCGTCGAGGCGGTCGGGGAGCGGCGGCTCACCGTCGCCGCGCTCGACCTCGGGATCAAGGCGATGACGCCGCACCGGATGGCGCAGCGGGGCATCACCACCCACGTGCTGCCCGCGACCGCGACGGCCGAGGAGCTGCTCGACTGCCGTCCCGACGGCGTCTTCCTGTCCAACGGCCCGGGCGATCCGGCCACCGCCGACGGCCCGGCCGCGGCCTGCGCTGGCGTGCTCGGCCGCGGCGTGCCGGTCTTCGGCATCTGCTTCGGCCACCAGGTGCTCGGGCGGGCGCTCGGCCTCTCGACGTACAAGCTGAAGTTCGGGCACCGCGGCATCAACCAGCCGGTGCAGGACCTGCGCACGGGGAAGGTCGAGGTGACCGCGCACAACCACGGCTTCGCGATCGAGGCGCCGGCGGCCGGCTTCGCCGGCCCGTTCGGCGGCGTCGAGGTCAGCCACGTCAACCTCAACGACGGCGTCGTCGAAGGCCTTGCGGCACAGGGTGTTCCAGCCTTCTCGGTGCAGTACCACCCCGAGGCGGCGGCCGGCCCGCACGACGCCGCGTACCTGTTCGACCGGTTCGTCGACGTCATGACCGTGGGAGTGCGCTGATGCCGAAGCGCGAGGACCTCCGGAGCGTCCTGGTCATTGGTTCCGGCCCGATCGTCATCGGCCAGGCGTGCGAGTTCGACTACTCCGGCACGCAAGCTTGCCGGGCGCTGCAGGCCGAGGGCATCCGCGTCAGCCTCATCAACTCCAACCCCGCGACGATCATGACCGACCCGGAGTTCGCGGACGCGACGTACATCGAGCCGATCACGCCCGAGTACGTCGAGCTGGTCATCGCCGCGGAGCGGCCCGACGCGATCCTCGCGACGCTCGGCGGCCAGACCGCGCTCAACGCGGCGCTGGCGCTGCACGACCGTGGCGTGCTCGAGCGCTACGGCGTCGAGCTGATCGGCGCCGACGTCGAGGCGATCCGCCGCGGTGAGGACCGCGAGCGGTTCAAGGAGATCGTCGCCTCGATCGGCGCGGAGTCGGCGCGGTCGGTCACCTGCTATTCGGTCGAGGAGTGCGTCGACGCAGCCGGGCAGCTCGACTACCCCGTCGTCCTGCGCCCGAGCTTCACGATGGGCGGGCTCGGCGGCGGCATCGCCCACGACGAGGCCGAGCTGACCCGGATGGCGCGCGCCGGCCTGTACGCCAACCACGCCAGCGAGGGCATCACGCCGTCGGTCCTCATCGAGGAGAGCGTCCTGGGCTGGAAGGAGTACGAGCTCGAGCTGATGCGCGACCGGAACGACAACGTGGTCGTCGTCTGCTCGATCGAGAACCTCGACCCGATGGGCGTCCACACCGGTGACTCGATCACCGTCGCGCCGGCGATGACGCTGACCGACCGCGAGTACCAGCACCTGCGCGACGTCGGCATCGACGTGCTGCGGGCCGTGGGCGTCGACACCGGCGGCTGCAACATCCAGTTCGCCGTCGACCCGGCCGACGGCCGGCTCGTCGTCATCGAGATGAACCCCCGCGTCTCGCGGTCGAGCGCGCTGGCGAGCAAGGCGACCGGCTTCCCGATCGCGAAGATCGCGGCGCTGCTCGCGATCGGCTACACCCTCGACGAGATCGCCAACGACGTCACCCGCGTCGTCGACGCCGACGGCACCGTCGTGCAGCGGACACCGGCGGCGTTCGAACCCAGCCTCGACTACGTCGTGGTGAAGGCACCGCGGTTCGCGTTCGAGAAGTTCCCCGGCGCCGACCCGCACCTGTCGACCACGATGAAGTCGGTCGGCGAGGCGATGGCCATCGGCCGCTCGTTCCCGGAGGCGCTGGGCAAGGCGCTGCGTTCGCTCGAGCAGAGCCCCGCCGGGTTCCGGCTGACCGGCGAGAGCGCCAACCTTTCGGCGCTGCTGCGCAAGGCCGCCGAGCCGACGGCCCAGCGGCTGCTCACGGTCTTCGACGCGCTGCGGGCAGGCGCGACCGTCGCCGAGCTGCACGAGGCGACCGGTATCGACCCGTGGTTCCTCGACCAGCTCGCGCTGGTGCTCGAGGTCGCGCGCACGACGACGCTCGAGCCCGGCCCGCTCCGCCGCGCCAAGCGGCACGGCCTGTCCGACCCGCAGATCGCCGCCGTCACCGGCGTGACCGAGGCCGAGGTCCGGGCGACCCGGCACCGGCACGGCATCCGGCCGGTGTTCAAGACCGTCGACACCTGCGCCGCCGAGTTCGCCGCGGCGACGCCGTACCACTACTCGACCTACGACGAGGAGACCGAGGTCGAGCCGAGCTCGACCCCGAAGGTGCTGATCCTCGGCAGCGGTCCCAACCGGATCGGGCAGGGCATCGAGTTCGACTACGCCTGCGTCCATGCCAGCTTCGCGCTGCACGACGCAGGCTTCGAGACCGTCATGGTCAACTGCAACCCCGAGACGGTGAGCACCGACTACGACACCTCCGACCGGCTCTACTTCGAGCCGCTCACCGTCGAGGACGTGCTCGAGGTCGTCCACGCCGAGCAGGCCTCGGGCGAGGTTGTCGGCGTCATCGTGCAGCTCGGTGGCCAGACGCCGCTGCGGATCGCCCAGGCCCTCGCCGACGAGGGCGTGCCGATCGTCGGCACCAGCCCGGCGGCGATCCACCTCGCCGAGGAGCGCGGCGCGTTCGGCGACGTGCTCACCGCCGCCGGCCTGCCCGCGCCGCGGCACGGGATGGCCACCTCGTTCGAGGAGGCCAAGGCGATCGCCGACGAGATCGGCTACCCGGTGCTCGTACGCCCGAGCTACGTCCTGGGTGGCCGCGGCATGGAGATCGTCTACGGCGAGGAGCTGCTCCGCGACTACATCGGCCGCTCGACCGAGATCAGCCCCGACCACCCGGTGCTGGTCGACCGGTTCCTCGACGACGCGATCGAGATCGACGTCGACGCCCTGTACGACGGCATCGACCTCTACCTCGGCGGCGTCATGGAGCACATCGAGGAGGCCGGCATCCACTCCGGCGACTCGGCGTGCGCACTCCCGCCCATCACGCTGGGCCGCACCGACATCGCCAACATCCGCGCCAGCACGACGGCGATCGCCGCGGGCGTCGGCGTCCGCGGCCTGCTCAACGTCCAGTACGCCCTCGTCGGCGACGTGCTCTACGTGCTCGAGGCGAACCCGCGCGCCAGCCGTACCGTCCCGTTCACCTCGAAGGCGACCGCGGTGCCGCTGGCCAAGGCGGCGGCGCGGGTGATGCTCGGCGCGACCATCGCCGAGCTCCGCGCCGAGGGTCTGCTGCCCGCCGAGGGTGACGGCGCCGACCTGCCGGCCGACAGCCACATCGCGGTCAAGGAGGCCGTGCTGCCCTTCACCCGGTTCCGCACCGCCGAGGGTCAGCACGTCGACACCGTGCTCGGACCGGAGATGAAGTCGACCGGCGAGGTCATGGGCATCGACGCGACCTTCGGCACCGCGTTCGCCAAGAGCCAGGCCGCCGCGTACGGCGACCTGCCCACCAAGGGCCGCGTCTTCGTCTCGGTCGCCAACAAGGACAAGCGGGCGCTGATCTTCCCGGTCAAGCGCCTCGCCGACCTCGGGTTCGAGGTGCTCGCCACCGAGGGCACCGCCGAGGTGCTGCGCCGCAACGGCGTCGCGGCGACGACGGTCCGCAAGTTCTCCGAGGGACCGGGCAACGTCGTCGAGGAGATCCTCGCCGGCCGGGTCGACCTGATCGTCAACACGCCGTTCGGCAACTCCGGCACCCGCCTGGACGGGTACGAGATCCGCACCGCCGCGGTCACCATGGGCGTCCCCTGCATCACCACGGTGCAGGCCGCCGCCGCCTGCGTGCAGGGGATCGAGTCGACGATCCGGGGCGAGGCCGCCGTCCGTCCGCTGCAGGAGTGGCACGCCCGGCTCCGCCAGCAGCGCGAGCATAAGGGCCTGGCCACATGAGCCCGGTGCAGGTCCAGGGCGAGGTGCTCTCGATCCGGCGGGTCGGGGACTACCACGCCATGACCGTCGTCGCGCCGGGCATCGCCGACGGCGCGCGGCCGGGCCACTTCATCGCGGTCGGCATCGGCGGTCCCGACTCCGCGATGGTGCTGCGCCGCGCGTTCGCGCTCGTCGAGGCGCAGGACCGCGGCGTCTACGGCGGCACCGTCGAGTTCGTCTTCGCCGTACGCGGCCGGGGGACCGCCTGGCTCGCCGAGCGCCGTCCGCACGACCCGCTCGACGTCGTCGGCCCGCTGGGCCGGCCGTTCCAGCTGCCGAAGAACCCGGTCCACGCCGTCGTCGTCGGTGGCGGTTACGGCGCGGCGCCGCTGCTCGCCCTCGCCGAGCAGCTGCGGTCGCGCGGCTGCCGCGTCGACGCCGTCCTCGGCGCCTCGACCGGCGAGCGGCTCTTCGGTGCGCTCGAGGCCAAGCGGATGACGACGGCGATGGCGATCACCACCGACGACGGCTCGGTCGGCGAGCAGGGCAGGGTCACCGACGTGCTGCCCGAGATGATCGAGCGCGGCGCCGACCTGGTGTACGCCTGCGGCCCGATGCCGATGCTGCAGGCGGTCGCCGAGCTGGCGGCCGCGTACGGCATCCCGGCCCAGGTCGCGGTCGAGGAGACGATGGCCTGCGGCATCGGCGTGTGCATGACCTGCGTGCTTCCCGTGCGCGGCACCGACGGCGTCACGCGCATGGTCCGCTCGTGCGTCGAAGGGCCGGTGTTCCACGCCGACCAGGTGCGGTTCGACGCGATCGGCACGGTGCCCGCCGACGCGCTCGGCGCTCCGGTGGTGACGGCATGACCGACGTCGCCCTGGTGGCCGCGCCCGGCCATGACGACGCCGCGCTCGGGGTCGACCCCACGACGGTGCTGGCCGGGGTCGCGTACGCCAACCCGGTCTTCACCGCGAGCGGTTGCGCGGCGGCCGGCCAGGAGCTGGCCCAGTTCTTCGACCCGTCGCTGCTCGGCGGCGTCGTCACCAAGTCGATCATGCTCAAGCCGCGGAGCGGCCGGGCCACGCCGCGGATGGCCGAGACGCCGAGCGGGATGCTCAACTCGATCGGGCTGCAGGGCCCGGGCATCGACGCGTTCCTCGAGCGCGATCTGCCGTGGCTCGCCGAGCGCGGCATCCCCGCCGTCGTGTCGATCGCGGGCGAGACCGCCGAGGACTACGTCAAGCTCGCCACCAAGGTGCGCGGCCGCAAGGGCCTCACGATGCTCGAGGTCAACATCTCCTGCCCCAACGTGGAGAGCCGCGGACAGGTGTTCGCGTGCGACCCGGCGGCGGCCGCCGCGGTGATCGCCGGGGTGCGGCGGGCCAGCAGCGTGCCGGTCTTCGCGAAGCTCTCGCCCGATGTCACCTCGATCGTCGACGTCGCGCAGGCCGTCGTCGAGGCGGGTGCGCACGGGCTGTCGATGATCAACACGACGCTCGGCGTCGACATCAACACCGACACGCTGCGCCCGACGCTCGCCAACGTGACGGGCGGGCTCTCCGGCCCGGCCGTACGCCCGATCGCGCTGCGCTGCATCTGGCAGGTCCACGCCGCGATGCCGGAGGTGCCGATCCTCGGGATGGGCGGCATCCGCAGCGGGCTCGACGCGCTGCAGTTCCTCGCCGCCGGCGCGTCCGCGGTGAGCGTCGGCACCGCCGTCTTCGGTGACCCGCACGCGCCGCTGCGGGTGCTCGAGGAGCTGCGGTCCGCGCTGGCCCACCGCGGCTTCTCGTCCGCAGCCGAGGTCGTCGGCATCGCCCACCGCCCCGTCGACGCCCGCGTCCCCGAGGGTGCCGACCCGCCCGGCGACCTGCCGGCCGAGACCCTGGAGACCTGACATGCCGCCCGCGCCCATCGCCGTCGCGCTCGACACCCCCGACCTCGAGACGGCGGCCCGCTGGGCCTCGGCGACCCGGCCGCACGTGCAGGTGCTCAAGGTCGGCCTCGAGCTGTTCCTCCGGCACGGTCGCGACGTCGTGCAGACGGTCCGCGGCGGGAGCGGCGTCGGGATCTTCCTCGACCTCAAGCTGCACGACATCCCCAACACCGTCGCCGGCGCCGCGCGCTCGGTCGCGGCGCTGAAGCCGACGTACCTCACGGTGCACGCCAGCGGCGGGGCCGACATGGTGCGGGCCGCGGTCGAGGCCGCCCCCGACGTCAAGATCGCCGGGGTCACGGTGCTCACCTCGATCGACGCCGCGACCCTCGACGCCGTGGGGCTCGTCGGCCCGCCCGCCGACGCCGTACGCCGGCTCGGGGTCCTCGCCGTCGCGGCGGGCGCACGGGCGCTGGTGTGCTCGCCG
>CAJCIY010000099.1 GCA_903970495.1 Candidatus Melainabacteria bacterium
CCCCGGCCTGCGCATCGCCGGGACCGCCTGTCCCGACCGGGGCTTCGAGGCCGACCCGCTCCGGTGGGAGGACCTGCGCGATGAGCTGCGTCGCGCTGAACCCGACCTGGTCTACCTCGCGCTCGGCGCCCCCAAGCAGGAGAAGATCGCGCTGCGGCTGCGCGAGGACATGCCGACCACCTGGTTCCTCGGCTGCGGCGGATCCGTGTCGTTCCTGGCTGGGCTGGTCCCGCAGGCGCCACCGTGGATGCAGCGGTCCGGGCTGGAGTGGGTGCACCGGCTCGTCCACGAGCCAAGCCGGCTGTGGCGCCGCTACCTCGTCGACGACGCCCCGTACGCGGTCGCCCTGCTGCTCCGCTCGGCCCGTGCGGGGCGCAGACGGCAGTGACCGTACGGTCCGTGGCCTATCTCGTCAGCCAGTACCCTGCGCTCTCGCACGCCTTCATCGAGCGCGAGATCAGTGCGCTGCGCGCCCGGGGGGTCGAGGTGGTCCCGTTCTCGGTCCGACCCGCGGGTGACGGCGTGCTCGGGTCGGCCGACCGCGTCGCGGCCGACGAGGTCACCGTGCTCAAGTCCGGCCACGCGTGGCGAGATCATGCGCGTCTGGTCTCCACGAGACCCCGGGCCTATCTCCAGTCGCTCCTCGCCGCCCCTCGTGTGGGACGGCCGGGGCTCCGACCGAGGCTCTGGCAGCTGTTCTACTGGGCAGAGGCCGTCGCCCTGGTCGCCGCGATGCAGCGGCGGGGGCTGCGCCACGTCCACGTGCACTTCGCCAACAACGCCGCCGACGTGGCCCGGCACGCCACGGCCCTGGGCCGAGCCGCGTACGGAGGGGAGTGGTCCTGGTCGCTCGCGATGCACGGCCCGACGGAGTTCTCCGACCCGGCCGGCCACGACCTCGCGAGCAAGCTCGCCGCCGCGTCGTTCGTCGCGTGCATCAGCGACTACGCCCGGGCCAGCGTGCTCGCCCTGGCGCCGACCGCGACGACGATCATCGTCCGCATGGGCGTCGACCTCGGCCGGTACCGGCCGGTCGACAGGCGCGACCACGCCGACCCGCTGCGGGTGCTGTTCGTCGGCCGTCTCGTGCCCGAGAAGGGCCCGGCCGACCTGGTCGCCGCCCTCGACGGCGCGGCCAACCTCGAGCTCCGCCTGGCCGGTGACGGCCCGCTGCGGCACGAGCTCCCCGCCGGGTCGCTGCTCGGTGGCGTCGCGCAGGACCAGCTCCCGGACCTGTACGCCTGGGCCGACGTCTTCGCGCTCCCGAGCTACGCCGAAGGCCTGCCCGTCGTGCTGATGGAAGCGCTCGCCACCGGCCTGCCGGTGGTCACGACACCGGTCGCCGGCATCCCGGAGCTCGTCGTCGACGGCGAGACCGGGCTGCTCATCGAGCCGGGCGACCGCGCTGCGCTGTCCGCCGCCATCGAGCGGCTGCGGGACCCGGCGCTGCGGGAGCGGCTGGGGGCCGCCGGCCGGGCGGCCGTCCTCGAACGCCACGACGCCGCCCGTGCCGTCGAACCGCTGCTCGCCGCCCTGTCATGACCGAGGTGAACGAGACCGACGTCGACCGCTCGGTCGACCGCTCCGGCGCCCGCACCGTGGTCCGCGGCAGCAGCTGGGCGCTGCTGCAGCAGGTGACGGCCGTCGCGGTCAACCTCGGCCTTTCGCCGTACGCGCTGCACGGTCTCGGCGTCGACCGCTACGGGCTCTACTTCTTCGCCGTCACCGCGGCGCAGTTCGTCGGAACCTTCGACGGGGGCATCACGACCAGCGCACAGCGGTTCTTCTCGACGTACGCGGGAGCCCGGGACGCCGTCGCGACCACGCGGCTGCTCACGACGCTCGTCGTCCTCACCACCTCGCTCGGGCTGATCCTGTTCGCCGTCCTCTGGTTCGTCGCACCGGTGCTGACCGACCACCTCCACATCCCGTTCGAGCTCCGCGGCGAGGGGACGTTCCTGCTGCGCTCGATGGGCATCATCCTCGGGGTCGCGCTCGTCCGGAACGCGGTTGCCGCCCTCCTGGTGGCCCACCAGCGCTTCCGGTTCACCGGCATCGCGCAGACGCTCCTCTACGCCGAGTACGCCGGGGGTGTCGTGCTGACGGTGCAGCACGGCTGGGGGCTGCAGGGCATCGCCTGGACGCTGCTGGTCCAGCAGCTCCTGGTCACGGTGATCTTCGTGCCGCCGACGATGAGGTACCTCACCCGCCGCGGCATCGGGCTGTACGGCTGGACGGAGCTGCGCCGCTTCGTGTCGTACTCCGGCAAGGTCCAGGTCACCGGGCTCGCGACGCTGTTCCTGCTCGAGATGGACACGCTGGTGATCGGCGCTGTGCTGCCGATCCGCGAGGTGACGATCTACGCGCTGGGGGCGAACTTCGCTGCGCAGCTGCGCAGCGTCCCGACCAACGGGCTGGGGCCGGCGATGACGGTTCTGGGGCAGGCGCTAGGCGGGGAGGGTCGGGCGGCGCTGCTGCGGCAGTTCCACGACTTCCAGCGGCGATGGGTGCAGGCCGTCTCCGGCTGGTGCGCCGTCGGCGCGGCCACGGCGTGGTTCGCCATCACGACCTGGTTCGGGCACGGGTTCGGCGAGTCCGGTGTCGTCGGCGTCGTTGCTCTGCTCGGCGCGCTGTTCTATCTCACGACCTCGCTGGTGACGGTGCTGCTCGGACTGCTCGACCGCCCCGGCGACGAGGCGCGGTTCAGCGTCGTGATGGTCACGGTGAACGTCGCGCTGACCGTGCCGCTGATCTTCACCGGCCCCATCGGCGTCGCGGCCGCGACGTCCGCCGGGCAGATCGCGGCGGCGTTCTGGCTCGCCCGGCGCCTGCGCCGGTACGTGCCGGAGGTCGCCGGCTCGCTGCTGGGCGTCATCCCCGTGGTTCCGTGCCTGCTGGCCGCCGCCGTCGTCGCCGCGCTGGAGCTCGCGATCCGGCCGGTCCTGCCGATCGGCCCGGGCGGACTGCTGCTGTGCGCACCGCCTGCTGCCATCGGGCTCGTCGTCTTCGCGGTGCTGGTGCTCGGACCGACCCAGGCGACGGCGCTCGCCCGTCAGGGCGCGAGCCGCGTAGGGCGCCGGTTCACCTGATGCGACGGCTGGTGGTCGTCGGCACCGCTCTTGTCGGACTGTCGCTGGCAGCCTGCGGCGCCACGACACCGGCTTCGCCGTCCGCGCCTTCTCCCGCCCGGCCCGCGGCCCCCGATGCTTCGGTCATCGCGCCCGTCGGGGGGATCCTCGGCAGCAGCAGCGTCTGGTCTCTCGACGTCCGCACTGCGCCGGTCGCCGCCGACTCGGCGGCAGAGGTCGCGGGTCTCGTCGGCCACATCACCGACCGGTACGGCGGGATCGCCGCCTTCAACGCCCACCAGTTCTCCGTGTCGCTCACGATCGCCGGTCCGGCGACGCCACGCGTCGACGTCGGCTTCACCGACTGCCAGCACAAGGGCACCGAGCCTCCCGGACTCGCAGACCAGCTCGCCGGCGTCCCCATCCCGACCACGGCGACGCCCGCGCCGGGCTCGGACCACGGGCTGACGGTCTGGCAGCCGTCGACCGACACCGTGTGGGAGCTGTGGCGGGTGACGCACTCCGGCCCCCAGTGGACCGCCTGCTACGGCGGCCGCCTCGACCATGCCTCGATGTCGACCGGGTTCTTCGGCGGGCAGTTCGGGGAGAGCGCCTCCGACCTGGTGCTCGCCGGCGGCATGGTCGGCATCGCGCAGGCCCGCGCCGGGCGCATCGACCACGCCCTCGGCCTCGCGATCCCGGACCCGGCGGCCGGGCGCTTCGTCTACCCGGCGCAGAACTCCGACGGGACCTCGAGCGCCGCCGACGCGATCCCGGAGGGCACCCGGCTGCGCCTGGATCCGCGGATCGACGTGGCCACCCTGCCCGGCCTGACCGCGCTCGGGCGGGTCATCGCGCGGTCGGCGCAGACGTACGGGTTCATCGTGACCGACGGGTCCGGCGCCGTCGCCGTGACCGGCGAGGACGGCGCCGCCTCGATGGCCGTCACGGGCGTCGACCCCTGGGCCGCCCTCGAGGACGGGCTACCCGACTACGAGGTCCTCCGGGGCTTTCCGTGGCAGGACCTCGAGGTGCTGAGCCCCGGCTACGGCCAGCCGGGTTGACCCCGGCTGCGTCAGGTGGGGCGTGATCACGATGCCCGCCACCACCCAGACCAACAGGTTCGGCATCGGGTAGGGAAGTGGGGAGCTCAGCGCAGCGACGACCCAGCCCACGGTCGTGCCGACGGTCACCATCCACCAGCCATAGGCGTCGGGCGGTTCGCCGGTCAGTGGCCCGCTGAACGACCGCCGCGGGCGCAGCAGCGCGCGCCCCGGGCCGCCGAGCACGCAGAGGACGAACAGCGCGGCGCCGGGGATCCCGAGCTCTGCGGCCCGGCCCAGGAAGACGTCGTGGACCTCGATGTCGACGGTCGTGATCGGATAGGTCGGCGCCTGCCGGACGTACTCGGTGCCCTCCTGCTCGAACTCCACCCAGCCCAGGCCGGTGAGCGGATGGGTCTCGAGGACGCGTACTGCTGCGGCGTTGGTGTTCTCGCGGTCGTAGAGCGACCGCTGGTCACCGGCCCGCGCGCCGACGGAGGCACGCAGGGCGGGGCTGGCGGCAAGGGCGACCAGCACGACCACGGCGACCGTTGCGAGCAGCGCGGGCAGCAGGCGGCGCAGCCGGGGCACGGCGAGGCTCACCAGGATCACTCCGAGCGCGGCACCGAGCCAGATGGACCGGGTCTCGGTCAGGAAGGCGCCGAACGCGCACAGCGCCGCGGAGACCACACCGGCCCGGCGCCAGCCTCCGACCGACCGCCACGCAAGCACGGCCGCGGCGAAACCGCAGCTGGTGAGCACGAGCCCGTCGGCCTCGGACTCTGCGAACGGACCCCGGGCGCGGCCGAACTGGATACCGACGTCGGGATCCATGATGTAGCGCGGCACCACCAGCGCATGGGGTCCGATGACCTCGAAGACGGCGGTCGCACCGAGGTAGATCCCGAGGCAGGTGAGGGCTCGCAGCAGCAGCAGGCGGCGCTCCTCGGTCGCGTACACGACCGGCGCCAGCGCGAACGCCAGGAACGGCACCAGGAGGCGGTCCAGCAGCGCGTACACGCCGTAGCTCGAGGTGAGGGTGCCGGCGGCCAGACCCGAGAGCACGACCACGACGATCATCGCGATCAGCAGCGTGTGGATGGTGCGCCAGCGCAGCCGTGCTGTCTGCAGGGCATCGGGATCGGCCAGCACGAGGACGATCGCCGCTGCGAACAGCAGGCGGTCCGGGCTGATCGGGAAGCCGATCAGCCGTGCGTTGCCCGAGAAGATCTCGGCCAGGAGCCCGGCCGTGAAGAGCAGCACGTAGGCGGGGTGGCGGCACACGGACCGCAGCGCCGCGACGGTGCGATCCGTGATCACCAGTCGGTCGGGCCAGCCGGCCGGGCAGCGGCACGCCGCTTGGACGACGGGACCTTCCGGCCGGGCGTCGGGGGACCGCCCGTCGGCTCGTCGTCCTCCGGCACGCCGTCGGCGGCCGACCCGGCCGCGACGGGGACCTCCGGCTGGCCGAGCTCCGGCTCCGGGACCGGGACCGGGACCGCGGCGTCGGGCTTGAGCGCCGTGCTCACCGGTTCGAGCCGGGTCGACCGCCTCGGTCCGGACCTCTTCGGTCCGGTGGCCTGCACCCGTGCGGCGCCGGCCCGGACCATCTCCAGACCGGCGGTCTGGAGCGCCGCCCGCATCGGCGCGCCCCGGCCCGCGCGGCGGCGCACCTGCCGGGAGTCGGCCCAGGCCGCGATGGCGAGCGCGAGCAGACCACCGAGGACGAGGCCGATCAGGCCCCAGCGCTCGATCAGGCTGTGCCGGTTCGACCCGACGAGGTACGCGGACTGGACCGGCCGCAGGCCGTTCTCGGTCTGCGGTTGGGAGACCAGGGTCTGGTACTTCACGTTGAGCGCCGCGGCCTGCGTCCCGAGGCTGTTCACCTGCAGCGTCGTGGCGTTGAGCGCGTTCTCCGCGGCGGCGACCGCCGCGTCGGTGCCATCGGCCTGCGCCCGGCTGAGCGCGTTCCGCTGCGCGGTCTGGGTGTTCTGCAGCGGGAGCAGCTGCTGCTCGATGTCGACGTACTGCTTCAACACGGAAGATGCGGACGTCCCGTCGACCGCTGCGTTGATGCTGCTGACGAAGGCGGTGGTGACGTCGGCGGCTGCCCGCAGCGCCAGTGCGGAGCTGCTCGCCGTGACGTCGACGCGGATGATCGCGGAGCTCGGGATCGGCGAGGCGTTGACGGCCGAGATGCCGGTCACGCTGCTGCCGAGCGCGGTGCTCAGCGTGTCCTTCGAGCTGTCCGTGGTCACCGAGCGGGCGTAGTCGGCGGCGATCTCCTCGGCGCCGAGCGAGTAGCCGGCCACGGAGGTCGCGGCGAGGCTCCCGGTACCGACCCCGACGCGGGCCTCGGCCGTGTACGACGCGCCGCGCGACGCGCCGACGGCCACGCCGATCAGCAGGCCGGCGCCGGCCACGAGCACAGCGAGTCGCCATCGCTGCCGCAGCGCGCCGAGCGGGCTCGACCGCCGGGGCGATGCCGACGGGAGGGCGTCCTCGGTCACGAGTGCAATCCCTTTCGGAGTGATCTGGCGGTCGACGTTGCCGTCCTTCAGCGTAAGGGTCGGCCCGTCTGCCGCTCACCTTGATCGGGCGGGGCTCAGCGATCCATCAGCAGCAGCGCGGCATGATCTCCGCGTGCCGCAGCCTGTGGTCACCGTCGTGGTGCCGACCCACGACCGGCGGGAGATGTTGGCGGCGACGATCCGGCGGGTGCTCGCGCAGACGGTGCCGGTCGATGTCGTGGTCGTCGACGACGGGTCGGCGGACGACACCGCCGCGTGGCTCGCCGCCGCATCGGTCCGGGTCGTCCGCCACGCCACCCCCCGCGGCGGCGGGGCGGCGCGCAACGCCGGTGCGGAGCTCGCGCGTACGCCGTGGCTGGCGTTCTGCGACGACGACGACCTGTGGGCCCCCACGAAGCTCGCCAGACAGCTCGATGCCGTCTCCGCCATGCCGGAGCGGCAGTGGTCCGCGACCGGGTGCGTGTACATCGATGTGAGGGACCGGGTCGTCGGTGCGCAGTGGCTGCGGTCGCCGGAGACGGTCGGCGAGCAGCTGCGGACCGGGAACGCTGTGCCGGGTGGCGGCTCGTCGCTCCTTGTCGACCGCGCGCTGTTCGCCCGCGTGGGTGGCTTCGCGACCGGGCTCGAGGGGGCGCACGACTGGGACCTTGCGATCCGGCTCGCCCAGCGGTCTGCGCTGGCGTACGTGGACCTGCCGCTCGTGGCCTACCGCCGCTGGCCGGGGAACCGGTCCCGCGACGGGCGGCGCGCCGCCCTCGCGCATGCGGACATCCGACGCCGCCATGACCTGCCGCCAGTGGGAGGCACGGGTCAGTGGCAGCAGGACGATGCGCGGCGGCGGGCCGAGGCCGGAGACCGCGGTGGAGCAGCTCGCGCCTGGCTGGCCGCGGCGGTGCGGCTGCGGGCGCCGGGGCAGCTCGCCTACGCCGCCGCCGTGCTGGTGTCGCCGCAGGCCGTCCTGGACCGGCTGGTGGCCCGGGAGCTCGCCGACGTACCGGCTGGCTGGCGCGACGAGGCGGAGGCCTGGCTCGGGAGCAGCAGCTAGTACGCGCCGCTGCTGCTGAGCACGGCCGCGCCGGTCTTCCAGAGGATCAGCAGGTCGAGCGCGAGCGACCAGTTCTCGACGTACTGCAGATCGAGGCGTACGGAGTCGTCCCACGACAGGTCGGCGCGCCCGCTGATCTGCCACAGACCGGTGAGGCCGGGCTTGACCAGCAGTCGACGGTGCACCGAGGTCGCGTAGAGCTTCACCTCGCGGGGGAGAGGCGGCCGCGGGCCGACCAGGGACATCCGGCCGAGCAGGACCTGCACCAGCTGCGGCAGCTCGTCGAGGGAGAACCGGCGCAGGTGGACGCCGAGCGGCGTGATGCGCGGGTCCTTGTCGATCTTGAACAGCGGACCGTCGGCAGCGTGCTTGTTCTCCATCAGGAGCGCCTCGAGCATGTCCTCGGCGTCGACCCGCATGGTCCGGAACTTCCACAGCGTGAAGGTCGTGCCCGCCGTGCCGACGCGTTCCTGCTTGAAGATCGCCGGGCCCTTGCTGGTGGCCCGGACGGCGATGCCGATCGCGAGGAGCAGCGGGGACAGGAGGAGCAGCGCGGCGGCGGCCGTCCCGCGGTCGAGCAGCGCCTTGAGCAGGCGCCGTCCGCCCGAGAGCTCCGGCTCCTCGACGTGCAGCAGCGGCAGCCGGCCGACCGGCCGCACGTGGATGCGCGGACCGGCGACGTCGGTGATGCGCGGCGCGAGCAGCATCGACACGTCGGTGCCCTCGAGCTGCCAGCCGAGGTGGCGCACCGCCTCGTCGTCGAAGGCCGAGAAGGCGGTGATGGCGACGGTGTCCGCGCCTGTGGCGGCGATGGCGGCGACCACGTCGGTCTCCCGTCCGAAGACCGGGACCCCCTCGACGCGCTCGCGGTCGCGCGGCTGCGGGGTGTCGAGGCAGACACCGACGACCCGGAAGCCGAGCGAGGGGTCGGCGTGGACGGTGCGGATCAGCTCGGCCACCGAG
>CAJCIY010000100.1 GCA_903970495.1 Candidatus Melainabacteria bacterium
GCGAGGATCGCGCTGTCGACCGCCTCGACCTACCCGGAGCCGACGGCCTCGGCGTTCGAGATCGCGGCACGGCTCGGCTACGACGGTGTCGAGGTGATGGTCTGGACCGACCCGGTCAGCCAGGACGTCGAGGCGGTGCGCAAGCTCTCGGACCACTACGGCGTCCCGGTGCTCGCGATCCACGCGCCGTGCCTGATCATCACGCAGCGGGTCTGGGGCAGCGACCCGATGGCCAAGCTCGTCCGCGCGCAGCAGGCGGCGGAGCGGCTCGGCGCCGAGACCGTCGTGGTGCACCCGCCGTTCCGCTGGCAGCGCGACTACGTCCGCGACCTGCGCGCCGGCATCGACCGGATGGAGTCCGAGACGTCGGTCCGGTTCGCGATGGAGAACATGTTCCCGCTGCGGGCACGCGGTCGGTCGGTGACGCCGTACTCGCCGGACTACCACCCGTTCGACGACGACTACCCGCACTTCACCCTCGACCTGTCGCACGCCTCGGTGTCGAACGACGACGCGATGCGGTGGTACCGCGAGCTCGGGTCGCGCGTCTCGCACGTGCACCTCTGCGACGGCGACGGCGGACCCCGCGACGAGCACCTGATCCCGGGTCGCGGGTCGCAGCCGTGCGCCGAGCTGCTCGAGGGGCTGGCGACGTCCGGCTTCGGCGGCACGATCGTGGTGGAGGTCAACACCCGCCGGGCGGAGTCGCGGGCCGACCGCGAGGCCGACCTCGCCGAGGCGCTCGCCTACACCCGGCTCAACCTCGCGGCGCCGCTCGACAGCTCGCTGCTGCGCCGCGCCTGACACCGGGCGTCGCCCGATCCCGGGACGGTGTTCCCTCGACTGCTTCCTAGACTGCGAGGGTGCTCCGCCCCGCGATCCTCGCCGCCGCCCGCTCCAAGCGGCTCGGTGTCGCCGCCCGTGCGCTCCCGGGCAGCCGCGCGCTCGTCGGCCGCTTCGTGGCCGGGGTCGACGCCGACGACGCCCTGGCTGTCAGCCGCGAGCTCGTCGCCGACGGGCTGCACGTCACCCTCGACCACCTCGGCGAGGACACCACCGACCGTGGCCAGGCCGACGCCGTGGTCGTCGCGTACGAGAACGTGCTGGCGCTGCTGGCCTCCGCCGGTCTCGCCGACCGCGTCGAGGTCAGCCTCAAGCTCACCGCCGTCGGGCTGGACCTCGACCGGTCGCTCGCGCTCGACGCCGCCCACCGCGTCGTGGCCGCCGCGACCGCGGCCGGCACGACGGTGACCGTCGACATGGAGGACCACACCCGCACCGACGCGACGCTCGAGACCGTGGCCCTCCTCCGCCGCGAGCGTCCCGACGTCGGCGCGGTGGTGCAGGCGTACCTGCACCGGACCGAGGCCGACTGCGCCGACCTCGCCGGCCCGGGTTCGCGCGTCCGGCTGTGCAAGGGCGCGTACGCCGAGCCGGCCGACGTGGCGTACCAGGGCAAGGACGAGGTGACCGCGAGCTACCTGCGGTGCCTGGAGGTCCTGATGCGCGGATCCGGCCGGCCCCTCGTCGCGACCCACGACCCGGCGCTGATCACCGCCGCCGGCAGGCTGGCTGCCGAGACCGGCCGCGGCGCAACGGACTTCGAGTACCAGATGTTGCACGGCATCCGCCCCGACGAGCAGCGGCGGCTCGCCGCCGAGGGCAGCACGGTGCGCATCTACCTGCCCTACGGCGAGGAGTGGTACGGCTACCTCATGCGGCGGCTGGCCGAGCGTCCCGCCAACCTCACGTTCTTCGCCCGGGCGCTCGCGAGCCGGTCGTGACCCGCATCGCGATCCTCGGCGCCGGGATGCTGGGCGAGTCGCTGCTGTCGGGCCTGCTCGCCGGCGGCGTCGCCCGCACCGACCTCGTCATCAGCGAGCGGCGGGCCGAGCACGCCGCGTCGCTGGCCGACGCGTACGGGGTCGCCGTCTCGCCGAACGCGCTGGCCGTCGTCGGCGCGCAGGTCGTGTTCCTCGCCGTGAAGCCGCAGGACATGGGCTCGCTGCTCGCCGAGGTCGGTCCCGAGCTGGGGACCGAGCAGCTGGTCGTCTCGATGGCGGCCGGCGTCACGCTCGCCACGATCGAGGCGGCGCTCGCGCCGGGGGTGCCCGTCGTCCGGGTCATGTCGAACACGCCGGTCCGGATCCGGATGGCGATGAGCGCGCTCTCGCCCGGCGCGCACGCGACCGACGCGCACCTCGAGCGGGCGCAGCAGCTGCTCGCCTCGGTCGGGGCGACGGTCGTGGTGCCCGAGTCGCAGCAGGACGCGGTGACCGCGCTGTCGGGCTCGGGTCCGGCGTACTTCTTCTTCCTGGTCGAGGCGATGATCGACGCCGGGATCCTGCTGGGACTGCCGCGGACGGTGGCCGCGGACCTCATCACGCAGACCGCGCTCGGCGCCGCCACGATGCTGCGCGAGTCGGGCGAGCACCCCGTCGCGCTGCGTGAGGCCGTGACCTCGCCCGGCGGCACGACGATCGCCGCTATCCGCGAGCTGGAGAACCACGGCGTGCGCGCCGCGCTGCTCTCGGCGCTCGAGGCGGCACGCGACCGCAGCCGCGACCTCGCCGCCGGCGCGTCCTGACCGTGGGCCACAGCACCGCGGTCGTCTGGGACGAGGCGCTGACCTCCTACGACCTGGGCCCCGAGCACCCGCTGCGGCCGGTCCGCCTCGAGCTCACGATCGCGCTCGCCCGGGAGCTCGGCATCCTCGACCGGCCCGGCGTCTCGATCCTCGTGCCGACGGCCGCCGACGACCAGCTGCTGGGCCTGGTCCACGACCGCGACTACATCGGCGCGGTCAAGGCCGCGCCCGACGAGCTGATCGGCCGGCTGGCCGCCCGCTACGGCCTCGGCACCCCGGACAACCCGGTGTTCGCGCGGATGCACGAGGCGGCGGCGCTCGCGACGGGCGGCAGCGTCGACGCCGTACGCGCGGTCTGGTCCGGTGCCGCCGACCACGCCGTCAACATCGCCGGCGGCCTCCACCACGCGATGCCCGACCGCGCCAGCGGGTTCTGCGTCTACGACGACCCGGCGGTGGCGATCGCGTGGCTGCTCGCGCAGGGCGCCGAGCGTGTCGCGTACGTCGACATCGACGTCCACCACGGCGACGGCGTGCAGGCCGCGTTCTACGACGACCCGCGGGTCCTCACCGTCAGCGTCCACGAGTCGGGCCGCTACCTCTTCCCCGGCACGGGCTTCGCCGCGGAGACCGGCCGCGGCGAGGGGATCGGCACCAGCGTCAACGTGCCGCTGCCGCCCGGTGCCGGCGACGCCGCGCTGGCCGCGGCCGTCGAGCACGTCGTCGCCCCTGCCGTACGCGCGTTCCGGCCGCAGCTGCTGTTCACCCAGCTCGGCTGCGACACCCACCGGCTCGACCCGCTGGCCCACCTCGCGACCACGGTGCAGGGGCAGGCTGCGGCCCACGCGGCGCTGCACGCGCTCGCGCACGAGGTGTGCGACGGCCGGTGGGTCGCGACCGGCGGCGGGGGCTACGCGCTGGTCGACGTCGTGCCGCGCGCGTGGACCGCGGCGATCGCGGAGATGAGCGGCGTGCCGCTCGCCCCCGGTGCGACCCCGGTCGACTGGCACGAGACCGTGCGCCGGCTCGCGGGCCGCGCCGGGCCGTCCACGCTCACCGACGAGGTGCGGCCGGAACGGCCCGAGCTCGCCGACGCCGTCGACGCCACGGTGGCCGCCACCCGCGCCGCTCTGCCCGACCTGTTCTAAGCCGTAGACTCACCCGACACCGATCTCGAGCACGACCGACAGACAGGCTGGCACGTGGGTTCCGTCATCAAGAAGCGTCGCAAGCGGATGGCCAAGAAGAAGCACCGCAAGCTGCTGAAGCGCACCCGCGTCCAGCGTCGCAACAAGGGCTGAGCCCGCGCGGCGCACCGTCCTGCGCCCCGCTCGGCAGTACGGTCGCGGCGTCCGCCGACAGCGCTGTCGGCGGCACCTCCGACCGCCCTCCGCCCCTCGCCGCTCCCTAGACTCTTCGCATGGCGGCGACCCGGGTGCTGGTGACCGGCGTGAGCCGTGACCTCGGTGCCGTCCTGGTCCGGATGCTGTCCGACGACCCGACCGTCGAGGCGGTCGTCGGCGTCGACACCCACCCGCCGACGAGCGACCTCGGCCGCGCCGAGTTCGTGCGCGCCGACATCCGCAACCCGCTCATCGCCAAGGTGATCGCCGCGTCCGGCATCGACACCGTCGTCCACATGAACGTCGTGCCGTCGCCGGCGATCGCGGGCGGTCGCGCGGCGATGAAGGAGGTCAACGTCATCGGGACGATGCAGCTGCTGGCCGCGTGCCAGAAGGCGGCGACCGTCCGGACGCTGGTCCTCCAGTCCTCCACCCGCGTCTACGGCCGCAGCGCGCGCGACCCGGCCGTCGTCGCCGAGGACGCCGAGCCGCGGGAGGTGCCGACCAGCGGCTACGCCAAGGACGCCGTCGAGGTCGAGGGCTACGTCCGCGGCTTCGGCCGTCGCCGGCCGGACGTGTCGGTGTCGGTGCTGCGCTTCGCCGAGCTCGTCGGCCCGCGGATCGACAGCGCGCTGACCCGCTACTTCAGCACGCCGATCGCCCCGACCGTGCTCGGAGCCGACCCGCGGCTGCAGATGTGCCACGAGGACGACGCGCTCGCCGTGCTGCGACTGGCTGCCGAGGGCGACCGGCCCGGGACCTTCAACGTCGCCGGCGACGGCGTGCTGCTGCTGTCGCAGGCGCTGCGCCGGCTCGGCCGTCCGAGCGTCCCGCTGCCGCCGGCGGCCGGCGCCGCGATCGGACGGCTGCTCGGCGTCGTCCGGACCGACCTGCTGTCCGCCGAGCAGACCGGCCTGGTCGAGTACGGCCGGGTCGTCGACACCGGGGCGCTGCGCGAGATCTTCGGCTACCACCCGCACTTCACCACCGCTGCGGCGTTCGAGGACTACGCCGCGGCGCACCCCGGCCCGCTCCGCCGCGTACCGGCCGTCGCCCTCGCCGAGGCCGGCGCGCAGCACCTGCTCGAGAGGCGGCGAACCGTCCGTGCCTGAAGCCCGGGTCATCCCCATCCGCGAGGTGCCGCCGCCGGAGCCGCCCGAGACCGAGCCGGTCGCCGCGGCCGGCGACTGGGAGGAGTCGCTCGCCGCCGCGCTGGCGTTCCTGCGCCGGCGACTCACCGGCGACTACGAGGTCGACGACTTCGGGTTCGACCCGGAGCTCTCCGACGCCGTGATCATGGCGCCGTTCCGGGCGCTGTACGAGCGGTGGTTCCGGGTCGAGACCCGCGGCCTGGACAACGTCCCCGACGAGGGCGGCGCGCTGGTGGTCGCCAACCACTCCGGCACGGTCCCGCTCGACGCGATCATGACCCAGCTGGCGATCCTCGACCACCATCCCGCGCACCGGCACCTGCGGCTGCTCGGCGCCGACCTGGTCTTCCAGCTGCCCGGCATCGCCCCGCTCGCGCGCAAGCTCGGGACCACCCTCGCGTGCCAGGCCGACGCCGAGCTGCTGCTCGGCCGCGGCGAGCTGGCGGCGGTCTTCCCCGAGGGCTTCAAGGGCATCGGCAAGCCGTTCTCCGAGCGCTACAAGCTGCAGCGCTTCGGCCGCGGTGGGTTCGTCGGCTCGGCGCTGCGCACCGGTGCGCCGATCGTGCCGTGCGCGATCGTCGGCGCCGAGGAGACGTACCCGATGGTGGGCAACCTGCGGTCGGTGGCGCGGCTGTTCGGGCTGCCGTACCTGCCCGTGACGCCGACCTTCCCGCTGCTCGGCCCGCTCGGCCTGGTGCCGCTGCCCTCGAAGTGGATCATCGCGTTCGGCGAGCCGGTGGAGACCGCGTCGTACGGGGCCGCCGCGGCCGACGACCCGATGCTGGTGTTCAACCTGACCGACCAGGTACGCGAGTCGATCCAGCAGGCGCTGTACACCAACCTCATGCAGCGGCGGAGCGTCTTCTTCTAGGCACGGTCAGGTCAGGCGCCGCCGCAGCGCGATGCCGGCGACCACCGCACCGGCCACCATCCCCGCGCCGCCCGCGGCCGGGACTCCGACCTTCACCGCCTTGCGCCCGGTGCGCACGTCCTTCACCGGCCAGCCCTGCGCCTTCGCGTGTCGCCGCAGGTCGCCGTCGGCGTTGACCGCCATCGGGTGGCCGACCGCCGAGAGCATCGGGATGTCGTGGGACGAGTCGCTGTAGGCCGAGCACCGCTCGAGCTCCAGCCCCTCGCGGACGGCGAGTGCGCGGACCGCCTCGGCCTTGGCCGGGCCGTGCAGCGGCTCGCCCACGAGCCGGCCGGTGTAGCGCCCGTCGTGGACCTCGGCGACGGTGCCGAGCGCGCCGGTCAGCCCGAGCCGCCGGGCCACGATCGACGCGAGCTCGACGGGCGTCGCGGTGACCAGCCAGACCCGCTGGCCCGCGTCGAGGTGCTGCTGCACGAGCGCCCGGGTGCCGGCGTAGATGCGCTCGGCCATCACCTCGTCGTAGATCTCCTCGCCGAAGGCGACGATCTCCGAGACCTCGCGGCCGGCCACGAACGCGAGCGCCGCCTCTCGGGCGTCGGCCATGCCCTGCACGTCCTCGCGGCCGGATGCGCGGTAGCGCAGCTGCTTCCAGGCGTACGCGGCGAGGTCGCGGGAGGTGAACAGGCCGCGCGACGCGAGCCCGCGGGCGAACCAGTACGCGGACGCGCCGGCCATGACGGTGTTGTCGAGGTCGAAGAACGCGGCAGCCCGCGGGTCCGGTACGGCCGGCGTGGCCTCGACGTCGGCGGCCGCCGCCGCGGCGGCTCCGGCGAGCGCGGCGGCCGAGCCGTCGCGGCGTCGCGCGCGGCGGAACGGGGTCACGCTCTCACCCTAGGACCGGGCGCCGGCCACCCGGCGTGCGCTCAGAGCTCGTCGTGCCCGGTGCAGCGGCGACGGATCGCGTACGCGCCGCCGAGGACCAGCAGCAGCGCGACGCCGCCGGTGACCGGCAGGTCCGCTCCGGTGAAGGCGAGCTTCGCGGCGGGCGCCGGGCCGCTGGCCGTCGGCGTCTTGGTGATCGTCTCGCCCTTGACCGTCGTCGGCAGGGTTCCGTCCTGCGCCTCGGCAGCCGCTCCGACGCTGCCCACCTGGAGGCTCAGCACCTGGATCGGCGCCGAGGTGGCGGCTGCCGAGGTCGTGTGCGCGACCTTCGCCGACGGGATGAGCCCTGACAGGATCGTGCCGAGCGACTGGCCCCCGGTCGACTGCGACCCGAGCGCGTTGATCAGCTGGTTGAGCAGCCCGGTCAGCGCGGTCGAGCCGGACGAACCGGTTGGCGACGGCAGGCCGGTGGGCAGGTTGACCCCGAGGTCGAGGCCGTCGAGCTCGCCCGTGGCGGAGGTGCCGTCCTGGGCGACGGCGACCTTGCTCGGGGTGTCGGCGGTGATCGTGACGATGCCGGTTCCGTCGAGCTGCGCCAGGCCGCTCTGGAGAGCGGTGAAGACCGAGTCGAGATCGCTTGCATCGATGTTGAGGGCCTTGAGTGCCGCGTCGACGCCCTGGAAGTCGGCCTCGAGGCCGCTGCCGTCGATCCCAGCCGTGTTGCCCGCAAAGGTCAGCGCGCCCAGCCCACCGTTGGAGATGGTCGGCGTGAAGCTGGCGGTCCCGGGGGTGCCGCCGGCCTTGGCGGTGACCGTGTTGTCGAAGCCGGTGACGGAGGCGAACCCGCCGAGCAGGCTGATCGACCCGAGCTCGACGTGCGAGGTGGAGACCTCCTGGCTGCCGATCGTGCTGATCGAGCTGCTGCTGACCAAACCCTTCACCGAGAGGACCGCGCCGTCGGCGATGTCGTTGCACACGTCGGTCGCCTGGGTCTTTGTCTCCTTCAATGCGGTGATGAGCGTGGCGAGCGGATCGGGCGTCTTTGTCGCCTTGAAGCCTGCGGCGAGCGTCGTGTCGAGCGTGCCGAGCGCCGTGATCAGCGTGCCGATCTGCGAGGTCAGCGTCGTGCACCCCGTCGTGAACTGGGTGAGGGCGGCGGCCGGCACCAGGTCGGACAGCGTCAGCGCGTCGACGTCCAGGCCGCTCGCGGAGCTGGTGGTCGACAGCGGGGTCTTCGCGCTCGACGCGGTGAGGTCGGGGATCGCCGCGGATCCGACCGGTCCCAGCGACAGCGGGTCGGGCAGCCCGAACGCGCCCGACGCCTTGTTCGGTCCGAGCGAGCTGAGGCTCGAGGTCGCGGCCGGCGAGGCGGCCCCCTGGGTCGGGGTCCCGCCGTACAGCGCCACGGTCGAGCCGGCCGAGTCGCTGTTGCCGGCGCTGTGCTCGAGCGACGCCTGCGCCGGCAGGAGCTGCAGCGACACGGCGTCCTGCAGCAGCGACACGCTCAACGCGGTGCTCGCGGTCGTCCCGGCGTACGAGGCGGGGGCGGACGTCGCGGCGGCACCGGCGCCGGTCGCCGCGGCGACGACAGCCGTACCGGAGGCGATGACCAGGGCACCGACGCGCAGCGACCGGCGGGCGTTCCTGCGCGGGTGGTGCATGAGGTCCTCCACGGTGAGAGCCGACGTCGGTCTCGGGCCCTCCACACGGGGGACCTCACAGGTCGACCAGGGCACCGTACGACGGCGACGCGGTGCTCGAGGTGTATCACGTTCGCCCAACCGGGCTATTCAGACCGCTGCGTACGCCTCCGCGAGCGCGACACCTCTCAGCCGCGACCGGGGCGACGCAGCGCGCTGACGAGCAGCCGCAGCAGCCGGGCGCGGTACGCCGGCTGTGGTCCCAGCTGCGGTCGCGCCGAGAGGGTGGCGCCCAGCTCGTCGAGCCGCTGCTCGAGCGCCGGCCGGCCGTGCGCGGTGTCGATGTCCTGCACGCCGCACCGCCCCCTCGTCCGAAGCCCCGTACGAGGTCGAACGAGCCGCCGGTGTCCGGGTTACGGCGTTATGACCGCATTCAGCGTTCAGAAGGTCCCCGGGGGCAGCTTGCGGCCGAGCGCGCGGACAGCGCGGTACTGCAGCGCCTTGATCGCCCCGTCGTTCTTGCCCATGACGGCGGCTGTCTCGCTCACCGACAACCCCTGCAGGAAGCGCAGCACGACGCACTCCTGCTGCTCCGGCCCCAGCGCTTTCACCGCGCGCAGCAGCGCGGTGTTCGCGAGCGACTGCAGCACCTCGGACTCGGGAGTGCCTTCGGTCGCCCGCTCGCCGACCGCGCCGAGCAGGTCGGCGGTGCTCACCTCGAGCTTGTAGCGGCTCGACTTGTAGTGGTCGGCGATGAGGTTGCGGGCGATCGTGACGAACCACGCCCCGACGTCCCGCCCCTGCCAGCTGAAGCTCTCGATCCGGCGCAGCGCCCGCAGGAAGGTCTCGCTCGTCAGGTCCTCGGCGAGCTGGGGCGAGCCGACGCGGTAGTAGACGTACCGGTAGACGAGGTCGGCGTAGCGGTCGTAGATCTCGCCGAACGCGTCGGCGTCGCCGTGCTGGGCGCGGTCGACCAGCTCGATCACCTCGGCGGTGGGCCCGTCCTGGGTCCCGGGCGAGGGTCGCGGACCGCCCGCAGCCGACCGTGCTCGCGGTGGGCTGGGGGTCAACGGACGTCCTCATGCTGCTCGGGCGGTGCTCGTGCCGGGGGAACGGACGGCGCCATGCTAGGTGCGCTCGCTCCCGGGCGGACGCCGGTTCCCGTGCCGCGTCGCAGCGGGGTCGGGCAGGGTCGCTCGCGTACGGTCCAGGCATGGCGAGACGATCCCGTCGCCGTCAGGTGCTCGCGGTCCTCGGCTGGACCGTCCTCGCGCTCGTCGTCTTCGCGGCGTCGAGCGCCGGCGGGCTGCTGGCGGCGCCCGTGGACTTCACCCCGCCGCCCGCGCAGCGCCCGGCGCTGATCCTCGACCGCAACGGCAAGATCATCGGGGAGATCGCGACACCGCAGCAGCGGGTCGACGTCCCCGCCTCGCAGATCCCCGACGTGATGCGAGACGCGGTCGTCGCCGCCGAGGACAAGACCTTCTACTCCAACTCCGGGGTCGCGCCGCTCTCGATCGTGCGGGCGACGCTGAACGACCTCGCCGGCCGGCCGACGCAGGGCGGCTCGACGATCACCCAGCAGTACGTGAAGGACGTCTACGTCGGCTCGCAGCACTCGTTCCTGCGCAAGCTCCGCGAGGCGGCCCTGGCGATCCGGCTCGACCAGCGGCTCTCGAAGTCCGACATCCTCACCCGCTACCTCAACGAGGTCTACTTCGGCGAGGGCGCGTACGGGATCGAGGCCGCGGCGCAGTACTACTTCGACATCCCGGCCTCGGGCCTCTCGCTGGCGCAGGCCTCGATGCTGGCCGGCCTGATCTCGGCCCCGAGCGCGAACAACCCCGTCGTGAACCTGGCCGGCGCCCGCAGCCGGCAGCAGTACGTCCTCGGCCGGATGGCCGCCGACGGCTACGTCACCTCCGCCGCCGCGGCAGCCGCGTACGCGGTGGTGCCGCGGATCGCCAAGCACGTGGCGACCACGGCGACCACCTCGATCGCGCCGCAGTTCACCGCCTCCGTCGTCGCCGCCGTGAAGGCGAAGTACGCCGCCGACCCGGACGAGCTCTACGAGTCGGGCATGGCGATCCACACCACCCTCGACTCCAGCTGGCAGCAGGCGGCGACGACCGCGCTGGCCGCGGTGCTGCCGAAGGCGACCGACCCCGACGCCGCGGTCGTCGTCATGGACAGCGACACCGGACAGGTGCTCGGCATCGCGGACAAGGTCGATGCCGCCCATCGGTACGTGGACACCTCGCAGTCGCTGCGCATCAGCGGCTCGACGATCAAGCCGTTCACGCTGGCCACGGCGTTGGAGTCCGGGACGTACACGATCGACACCCCGGTCGAGGCGCCCTCGTCCAAGACCTACCCCGTGTCGGAGTGCGGGGAGAGCGACGGCAAGCCGTACACGATCACCAACGACGAGGGCGGCGGCGGCTCCTACACGCTGCAGTCGGCGCTCGCCGAGTCGGTCAACACCGTCTACGGGCCGCTCGCCATCACCGTCGGGACCTCGAAGGTCTACGACACCGCCCAGGCCGCGGGCCTGGTCGACCCGGCGCAGACGGGCGGCCAGAAGCAGACCCAGTGCTCGATGGGCCTGGGCGTCAACGTCACCCCGCTCGACGAGGCCGAGGCGTACTCGACGCTCGCCGACGGCGGCGTCCGGCACCCGCCGAGCGACATCGCCTCGATCAGCGAGGGCGTCGACACCACCGGCGGTGGCGGCTCGACCGTCTACCAGCCGACGGTGACCGCGACCCAGGCGATCCCGGCCGCCGTCGACGCCCAGGTCGTCCAGGCGATGCGCGCCGTGGTCCGCTACGGCACCGGCACGGCGGCGCAGCAGCCCGACGGCCTCGACGTCTTCGGCAAGACCGGGACCACGGACGACTACACCAACGCCTGGTTCTCCGGGTGCGTGCCCGCCTACCACGTCTGCATCACGACCTGGATGGGGTACGACGTCCCGCGCACCATGGACGAGGTCGAGGGCGTCTACCACCCGGCCGGCGGCTCGCTGCCGGCGCAGATCTTCGCGAAGGCCACGGCCGGGTACCGGACGCTGGCCCACCCGGTCGTTACCGCGCCGAGCAGCAGCGCCCCCGCGCCGTCCACGCCGCCCACCACGGTGAGCAGCCCGGTGCCGTCGACCCCAACGAGCGCAGCCTCGTCGTCCTCGACCGTGCTCAGCACCCCACCGACGCGGACGCGCAGCAGTGCGGTCGCGTCCACCACGTCGCCACCGTCACCGTCCTCGACGCCACCGGTCACCACCTCGAGCGCGCCGATAACCCTCCCGACGGCGCCGTCCGGGTAGGGCCTCAGCCGGCCAGCGCGGTCAGCGTGCGGGAGAACGACAGGGCCCGTCCGAGCGGGTCGCTGCTGCTGCCCGCGGCCTCACCCGCCGCACTGGCGCGGACCGCGGCGACGCGGTCGCGCTGCGCCGCGGCGGCGGCCTGCTGTGCGGCCGCGGCCCGCGCTGCCGCCTCGCGGGCTGCGGCGAGGCGGGCGGACGCCGCCCGACGGCCGGCCGTCGCCTCGGTGGCGCTGCCCGTGTGCGTCAGCACCGTGACGGGCGAGACGACGTGGGTCGGCGGCTTGGGGGCCGCCTTCTTCGGTGCGGGCGCCGGCGTCGAGGCGTACAGGGGCTTGCGGAAGTCGACGGTGATGTAGAGGTAGCCGCGGCTGTCCGACGCCGTGCCGATGCCCACCTGGGTGTACGCCGAGCTGATCTCGTTGGCGTAGTGCTCCGGCGAGTGGTCGAAGGCGGTGTCGATGGCGGCCGCGGACGGGCCCATTCCGACGTTCTCGCCGACGACCTCCCAGTTGGCGACCTCCGTCGTGAGGTCGGGGTTGTGGTAGATCGTCCCGGACCGGGACATCGCGGCGCTGTGGGCGGCGGCGATCGACATCAGGTCCGAGGACTCGACCAGCGGCCGGAGCCCGTGGCTCACGCGCAGCGCGTTGAGGTGCGCCAGCACGGTGCCGTTGTCCGCGCCGGTCGCGTGGGCGGCGGGGGAGAGCCCGAGCAGCACCCCGCTCGCCGCCAGGGTCGCCGCGGCGGTGACGAGGCCGGAGAGGACGTGCCGTCGACGACCGGTGACGGGTCGAACGCTCACTGGAGCTCCTTCGGGCGGGCGCCCCGGGGGCGGTTGGTGCGTGCCCTGACTGGATCGACCCGCCGCGCCCGAGGTCGGTACGCCCGCTCGGGTGACGTCGCTCCCACGCACCCGCCGCAGCGCCGCTGCGCCGTGCGACGATCGCGGTCCGATGGAGATGCGCGAGGGCGTCGGGCCGCGGACGGTCCTGTACGGCCGCTCCGGCTGCCATCTGTGCGACGCCGCCCGAGCCGTCGTCGTGGCGGTCTGTGACCGGCTGGGTGAGGCCTACGTCGAGCGCGACGTCGACGCCGACCCGGCGCTGGTCGCGGCGTACGGGGACCAGGTGCCGGTGGTCACCGTCGACGGCATCCAGGTCGGCTTCTGGCGCATCGACCCGGAGCGGCTGTCGGCGAGGCTCGCGGCCGCGCCGATTTGACCCTCGTTCGATTTCGTGAACGGCTTCACATGGGGTTACCGTCGATCGCCAGCACATCCGCCTCTTCGCCAGCTAGGTGACCGTGACCGACGACGCGCCCACGCCCCTCGCGGGGTGCGCGCACCCGCAGCGCGACCGGGCGCGCGTCCCTGAGGCGACGGTCGCCCGGCTGCCCATCTACCTGCGGGCACTGCTCGCGATCGAGGCCGACGACATCACCACCGTGTCCTCGGAGGGCCTCGCGACGGCCTCGGGCGTGAACTCCGCCAAGGTGCGCAAGGACCTCTCGCAGCTCGGCTCGTACGGCACCCGTGGCGTCGGCTACGACGTGTCGCTGCTGATGGCCGAGATCAGCCGGGAGCTCGGCCTCACCAGGCCGCGGTCCGTGGCCATCGTGGGGATCGGCAACCTCGGCCATGCGCTCGCCGGGTACGGCGGCTTCGCGCCGCGCGGCGTGCGCATCGGCGCGCTGCTCGACGCCGACCCCGACCGCATCGGCGAGACGATCAACGGCCTGGTCGTCCGGTCGGTCGACGAGCTGGAGACGGCGGTGAGCGAGGAGGAGGTCAGCATCGGCGTGATCGCCACCCCGGTCACCACCGCGCAGCAGACCGCCGACCGGCTCGTCGCAGCCGGCGTGCGCAGCATCCTGAACTTCGCGCCGACCACCCTCGTCGTCCCGCCGGACGTCGACGTCCGCAAGGTCGACCTCTCCGTCGAGCTGCAGATCCTGTCGTTCCACGAGCGCCAGCGCGCCAGCCGGCCCCCGCTCGAGGGGGCGAGCGCATGAGCGTGCTCACCGTGGGGCTCTCCCACCGGACCGCGCCGACCGAGGTCCTCGAGGACGTCACCGCCGGCATCGGCGACCCGGTGAAGCTGCTGCACGAGGTCGCCGCGGGCGAGCACGTGGCCGGGGCGGCGGTGCTGGTGACCTGCAACCGGGTCGAGATCTACGCGCACGTGACCGCCTTCCACGGCGGCCACGTCGACGTCACCGACGCGCTGGCCCGGGTCAGCGGCATCGACCTCGAAACGCTGCAGCCGCACCTGTACGTCGACTACGACACCCGCGCCGTGCAGCACCTGTTCGCGGTCGCCTGCGGCCTGGACTCGATGCTCGTCGGCGAGGCGCAGATCCTCGGTCAGCTCCGCCAGACACTGAAGCTCGCGCAGCAGGAGCACACGGCCGGCCGGGTCCTCGGCGAGGCGTTGCGGCACGCGCTGCGCACCGGGAAGCGGGCCCGCTCCGAGACCGGCATCGACGCCGCCGGCGCGTCGCTCGTCTCCGTGGCGCTCGACCGCGCGCGCGAGGTGCTGGGACCGCTGACCGGGCGCCCGGTCGCGATCGTCGGTGCCGGGTCGACCGGCGCCCTGGCGGGCGCGACGCTGCGCCGGGGCGGGGTCGGCGCCGTGACCGTCGTCAACCGCGGCGCGGACCGCGGCCGTTCGCTGGCGGGCCGCCTCGAGGGCGATTGGCTGCCGCTGGAGCAGGTCGGTACGGCGCTGCGCGAGGCCGACGTCGTCGTCAGCGCGACCGCGTCGGTCAGCACCGTGCTGTCGACGGAGGTCGTGGCGGACGCGGTCGCGGGGCGGGGCGG
>CAJCIY010000101.1 GCA_903970495.1 Candidatus Melainabacteria bacterium
GTACGAGCCGGTCGGTCGCTCCGCGCGGGGTGCCCGCCGTGGGACCGGCACCTGCGAGACCAGCACCGCGTATGCCAGCGAGGTCAGGCCGTCGACGAGGTAGACGACCGTGAAGCTGCCCGGCCGGTGCACCGACACCACCGCGCCGGCGACCAGACCGCCGACGCCGATGCCAGCGTTGAGCAGCACGAAGTCCAAGGCGTAGAGACGGTCGAGAGCAGGGCCCTCGACGAGCAGCGAGAGCAGCCCGGTCTGGCTGGTGAAGAAGACCGCGAAGCCCAAACCCATGAGCAGCAGCACCGGGATGGCTCCGGCCGGCCCGTGCACCAGCGGCAGCAGGAGCGAGGCGAGCCCACTGACAGCAGAGCCCGCGACCAGCACGGACTTGGCCCCCAGCCGGTCGCTCGCCGTCCCGGCCAGCGGACCGATGCCGAATCCCACCAGGCCCGGTATCGCGAGCAGGATCCCGGTCGTCCCGAGGGGGATGCCGCGCACCTGGTGCAGGTAGACGAGCAGGAACGGCATGACGAGTCCGATGCCGAACGCGTTCACGCCCTGGCCGGCGAGCACGATGCGCGCCGGCCGTCCCACGCGCTGCTCTCCTCTCGCCACCGGGCCAGCATGGCGGATCCCTGCGACGCCTTTCGCCGCCTGCAGCCGTCAGGACGACGACACGCCGACCACGGTGCGTGATCGCGCGACTGCGGAGGGACACCATGCTCGGCATGGACGACGCGGTCTGGCAGCGACGGTGTGCGCTCTGCGGTGCGCTCGATGCGGACCATGCGTACCCGGCGCCCGAGGACGGGCAGCACTGGGAGTGCCCGCGCTGCGAGGCGGTCCGCGCGCTCTGGGAGCCGGTCGCCGCACCGGAGCGCCGGCGCCTGGCCTGAGGGTCGGGACGGGGCGGCTCAGGCGAGCCGGACGATCACCACCGACTCGCCGTCCAGCTCCACGACGCCGCCCGCGTAGACGAAGCCCGTCGTCGAGGCGAGCAGCACCTCGATCGGGATGCCCTCGACGGCGACCGGCTGCCGCTCGGGCCCGAGGTTGCAGACCACGGCGACGTCGTCGCGGCGGAGCACGAACCAACGGGCGTCCTCGTCGTACGTCGCCGTCGTCCGCTGGCGGCGGCCGTCGGTGAGCTGCGGCGTCGCCCGGCGCAGCGCGGTCAGCTGCTGGTACCAGCGCAGCATCTCGGCGTGCGGGCCGTCGTCGTCGGGCTCGCCCCAGTCCAGGCGCGACCGCTCGAAGGTCGCTGCGTCGCACGGGTCGGGGACCTCGCCGTCCCAGCCGTGGCTCGCGAACTCCTCGCGCCGCCCGTTCCTGGTCGCCTCGGCCAGCTCCTCGGAGTCGGGGTCGGCGAAGAACTGCCACGGCGTCGAAGCGGCCCACTCCTCGCCCATGAAGAGCATCGGGGTGTACGGCGAGCACAGCAGCAGGGCGGCGCCGACCCGCAGCAGCCCGTCGGACACGGTCGCCGGGAGCCGGTCGCCCTGCGCGCGGTTGCCGACCTGGTCGTGGTCCTGCAGGAACGCCACGAACCGCTCGCCGGGCAGCTCCCCGGTCGGCCGGCCGTGGCCGCGACCGCGGAAGCTCGACCAGCCGCCGTCGTGGACGAACGCGCGGGTCAACGCCTTCGCCAGCACCGACAGCGAGCCGAAGTCGCCGTAGTAGCCCTGCCGCTCGCCGGTCAGGCTCGCGTGCAGCGCGTGGTGGACGTCGTCGGTCCACTGCGCGTCGAGGCCGTACCCGTGCGCCTCGCGGGCGCGGATCAGCCGCGGGTCGTTGAGGTCGGACTCGGCGATCAGCCACAGCGGCCGGCCGAGCTCGTGCTGAAGCGTGTCGGTCTCCGCGGCCAGCTCCTCGAGCAGGTGCGTCGCGCGGGTGTCGGCGAGGGCGTGGACGGCGTCGAGGCGCAGCCCGTCGAGGTGGTAGTCGGCGAACCACTGCCGGGCGTTGTCGAGCACGAACCGGCGCACCTCGTCCGAGCCGGGCCCGTCGAGGTTGACCGCCTGCCCCCACGGGCTGGACCCCTGCCCGAGGTACGGCCCGAACTCCGGGAGGTAGTTCCCACTCGGCCCGAGGTGGTTGTAGACGACATCGAGGACGACCGCGATGCCGGCGGCGTGCGCCGCGTCGACGAGCCGCTTCAGCCCCTCCGGGCCGCCGTAGTCCTCGCTCACGGCGTACAGGTCCACGCCGTCGTAGCCCCAGGTGCGGTGGCCGGCGGTCGCGGCGACGGGGAGCAGCTCGACCGCGTCGACCCCCAGATCGCGCAGGTACGGCAGCTTGGTGGCCACGCCGTCGAAGGTGCCCTCGGGGGTGAAGGTGCCGACGTGCAGCTCGTACAGGACGCTGCCGGCGAGCGGCCGGCCGTGCCAGGCGTCGTCGGCCCAGGCGTACGCCCCGTGGTCGACGACGCGGCTGCGGCCGTGGACACCGCCGGGCTGCCACGCCGAGCGCGGGTCGGGCAGCACCGTCTCGGATCGGTCGACGCGGAAGCCGTAGTCGGTGCCCGCGACGACGTCGGGGTCGTCGACCTGCCACCACCCGCCGTCGCCGGCGGTCAGGTCCAACTCCCGCTCGGCGAGGACGAGGGAGACGGTCTCGGCGTCCGGGGCCCACACGCGCAGCGACGTCACACGCCGTTCCCTGCCCCCGCCCGGCCCTCGTACGCCCGTGACCTGTCAGCGTCCCGCGCGGCCGGGACCACGTCGGGCGCTGACAGCTGCACGTCGTCGGGCCGCCGTACGGTGGCAGCGTGAGCGAACCGTCGCTGTTCGACGAGGGGACGCGGGCGGCGGCGGCGTCGCTCGCACCGCTCGCCGTCCGGATGCGGCCGCGGAGCCTCGACGAGGTCGCCGGCCAGCGGCACCTGCTCGGCGAGGGCTCGCCGCTGCGGCGGCTGGTCGAGGGCGGCCCGGCGCGGGGGAGCTCGAGCCTGCTGCTGTGGGGGCCGCCCGGCACCGGCAAGACGACCCTCGCGACCCTCGTGGCGAGCGCGAGCGGCAGCCGGTTCCGCGAGCTGTCGGCGGTGACCGCCGGCGTGAAGGACGTCCGGGCGGTGATCGAGGACGCCAAGCAGGCGCTGGCCATGACCGGCGCCGCGACGGTGCTGTTCGTCGACGAGGTGCACCGCTTCTCCAAGACCCAGCAGGACGCGCTGCTTCCCGCGGTCGAGAACCGCTGGGTGACCCTCGTCGCCGCGACCACCGAGAACCCGAGCTTCAGCGTCGTGAGCCCGCTGCTCTCGCGCAGCCTGCTGCTGACCCTCGAGCCGCTGACCGACGACGACGTCAGCGCGCTGGTCGACCGCGCGCTCGCCGACGAGCGCGGCCTGGACGGCGCGGTGACGCTGACCGACGAGGCGCGGGAGCACCTGCTGCGGATGGCCGGCGGCGACGCGCGCCGCGCGCTGACCGCGCTCGAGGCCGGCGCCGGGGTGGCGCGGGAGGGTGTCGTGGACCTCGCGACCCTCGAGCAGGCGGTCGACACCGCGGCGGTCCGCTACGACCGGGCCGGCGACCAGCACTACGACGTCGTGAGCGCGTTCATCAAGTCCGTACGAGGGTCCGACGTCGACGCCTCGCTGCACTACCTCGCGCGGATGCTCGCCGCCGGCGAGGACCCGCGGTTCGTCGCGCGGCGGCTGATGATCCTGGCGAGCGAGGACGTCGGCATGGCCGACCCGACCTCCCTCACCACCGCTGTCGCGGCCGCGCAGGTGCTCGAGCTGGTCGGGCTGCCCGAGGCGCGGCTCGCGCTAGCCCAGGCAACCATCCACCTCGCGCTCGCGCCGAAGAGCAACGCCGTCATCGCCGCGATCGGCGCCGCCGACGCCGACGTGAGGGCGGGACTGTCGGGTGCGGTGCCGCCGCACCTGCGCGACGCGCACTACCCGGGCGCGCAGCGGCTCGGCCACGGCAGCCGCTACCGGTACGCGCACGACTTCCCCGGCCACGTCGCCGAACAGCAGTACGCGCCGGACGAGCTGGTCGGCCGCGACTACTACCAGCCGAGCGACCGCGGCCTCGAGGCGCACCTCGTGGAGCGGACCGCGCGGCTGCGGGCGCTGCTGCGCGGCGAGCCGCCGCCGCCGCGCGAGCAGGGCGCGGTCCCGGGCGGCCAGTAGGCTGCGCCGAACCGATCACCAGCCCCGAGAGGATCTGCATGAGTGCCGGAGACATCGCCGGGCTGGTCGTCGCCATCGCGGGCGCGATCTTCCTGCTGTCGCTGACGTACCCGGTGCTGAAGCTGGCCAAGATCCTCGGCGCCATCGAGGACGACGTGGTCAAGGGCAAGCTGGTCCCGATCCTCGGCGAGGCGCAGACCTCGGTCGCGCACGTCAACGTCAACCTCGAGAACGCCGAGGCGCTGACCACCAACGCCCGCGACATCTCCACCAACGCCAAGGCGCTGAGCGGAGTGTTCGCCGCCACGCTCGGTAGCCCGATGGTCAAGGTCGCGGCCTTCTCCTACGGCGTGCGCCGGGCGGCGACCAAGCGCGACAAGGCCGACCTCGAGCGCGAGGTCCGGGAGACCCGCCGGGCACGCAAGCGGGCCGCGCGATGACACGGGTGTCGGGGCTGTCCTCGTGAGGCGGATCTTCTGGGCGGCGCTCGGCGCGAGCGTGGGCGTGCTGATCGCCCGGTCGCTCCGCACGCAGGCCGAGCAGGTCCGCGACTCGCTGACGCCGGGCTCGATCCTGGCGAACGTCGCCGACTCGGTGACCGGCTTCCTCGACGAGGTCCGCGCGGGCATGGCCGAGCGCGAGGAGGAGCTCCGCAGCGGGTTGGGGCTGGACACGGCGCTCGACCCCGACGCTTGAGTCGCCGCGGGCTGCGAGACTCCTGACCCGTGCGTACCGACGACGTCCGGCAGCGGTTCCTCGACCACTTCGCGAGGAACGGCCACACCGTCGTGCCCTCGGCGAGCCTGATCGCCAACGACCCGACGCTGCTGCTCGTCCCGGCCGGGATGGTGCCGATGGTGCCGTACTTCCTGGGCGAGCAGACGCCGCCGGCCAAGCGCCTGACCTCGGTGCAGAAGTGCGTGCGCACCGTCGACATCGACGAGGTCGGCAAGACCACCCGCCACGGCTCGTTCTTCCAGATGAACGGCAACTTCTCGTTCGGCGACTACTTCAAGGCCGAGGCTGCCGCGTTCGCCTGGGAGCTCATCACCACGAGTCAGGCCGACGGCGGGTACGGCTTCGCCGAGCGCGACCTGTGGGTCACCGTCTTCCAGGACGACGACGAGGCGGCCGACATCTGGGTCAACCAGATCGGCCTCGACCCCTCGCGGGTGCAGCGGCTGGGCATGGGCCCGAACTTCTGGTCGATGGGCGTGCCCGGCCCGTGCGGCCCGTGCAGCGAGATCTTCGTCGACCGCGGCCCCGAGCACGGCATCGACGGCGGCCCGGCGGCCGACGAGGACCGCTACCTGGAGATCTGGAACCTGGTCTTCATGCAGTACGAGCGGGGGCCGGGAGCCGGCAAGGACGGGTTCAAGATCCTCGGCGACCTGCCGCAGCAGAACATCGACACCGGCATGGGCCTCGAGCGGGTCGCGTACCTGCTGCAGGGTGTCGAGAACATCTACGAGATCGACCAGCAGCAGCCGATCCTCGCCCGGGCGGCGGAGATCACCGGCACCCGCTACGGCGCCGACGAGCAGTCCGACGTGCGGCTGCGGGTCATCGCCGACCACGTCCGGACCGCGCTGATGGTCATCGGCGACGGCGTGACGCCCTCGAACGAGGGCCGGGGCTACGTGCTGCGGCGGCTCATCCGCCGTGCGGTGCGGGCGCTGCGGCTGCTCGGGCTCGGCGAGGCGGGGCTGCCCGCGCTGCTGCCGGTGGCGCGCGACTGCATGGGCGGCTCGTACCCGGAGCTGGTCACCGACTTCGCGCGGATCTCGGCGACCGCGTACGCCGAGGAGGAGGCCTTCGCGTCCACGCTGCGTGCCGGCACGACGATCCTCGACACCCAGGTCGCGGAGACGAGGCGGGCCGGCGGCTCGCAGCTGGCCGGCGACAAGGCGTTCGCGCTGCACGACACCTACGGCTTCCCGATCGACCTGACCCTCGAGATGGCTGCGGAGCAGGGGCTCTCGGTCGACGAGGCCGGCTTCCGGGCGCTGATGGCCGAGCAGCGGGAGCGGGCCAAGGCCGACAGCCGCGCGAAGAAGAGCGGCCATGCCGACGTCTCGGTGTGGCGGGCGATCCTCGACGCGAGCGGCCCGTCGGAGTTCACCGGGTACGGCGAGCTGCGGACCGAGGGCTCGGTCG
>CAJCIY010000102.1 GCA_903970495.1 Candidatus Melainabacteria bacterium
GCTCGGGACGGACGCCGCGAGCCGGCTGCCCGCGCGCGGCGGCGCCGGGTACGTGGCGGTCGACGGCGTCTCCCGCCGGGTCGACGTGCTGGCGCCGCCGGCCGACCCGACGGCGCTCGTCCCGGCGTGGGACGGCCGGGCGGCCAGGGTGTGGCTGCCGCCGCTGCCGGCCCGGCTCGCGTGGGCCGCCGACGGCAGCGTGGGGGTGCTCGACCAACCGGCGGAGCGCTCGCAACCGCCGCTGGTCGTCGACCTCGACGGCGCGGGCGGGCACCTGGCGGTCGTCGGCGGTCCGCGCAGCGGCGTCACGACGGCGCTGCGGGCCGTGGTCCACGCGGCCTGCGCGGCCCGCGGTCCCGACGGGCTGCAGCTGCACGTCCTCGACCTCGCGGGCGGGCTCGGCGATCTCGCGACGCTGCCCCAGGTCGGCACCGTCGCCGGCCTCCACGAGCCGGAGCTGGTACGCGCCGTGGTGGCCGCCGTCCGCTCCGAGCTCGCCACCCGGGCGGCCGGTGCGGGCGGCCCGCGGCTGCTCCTGGTCGTCGACGGGGTGGGACTGCTGCGCTCGGACGACGGCACCGTCGAGGCCGCCGTGGCCGACATCGCGGTGCGGGGCCTGGCACACGACGTCCACCTGGTGGTCGGCGGCCGCCGCTGGTCGGAGCTGCGCGGCGGGCTGTTCGACGCCGTCGGCACCCGGATCGAGCTCCGCCTCGGCGACCCGTCGGAGAGCCTTGCCGGCCGGGCGCGGGCGGCCGCGCTGCCGCGGGACGTCCCCGGCCGCGGGCTGCTGCCCGACGGCACCGAGCTCCAGCTGGCGCTGCCGGACGGCTCGCAGCTGCGGACGTGGCCGGGCCGTGCGCGGGCGGTCGCGCTGCTGCCCAGGGTGCTGCCCGAGCCGCACGGCGGTCCGGAGCTGCCCGGATCGCGCCGCGGCGCGCCGGGGTTCGTGCTCGGTCGCGGCGGTCCGGGAGGCGAGCCGGTGTGCCTCGACCTCCTGACGCCTGGCCGGCACCTCGTCGTCGCGGGTGACACCGGCAGCGGGCGTACGACGGTGCTACGGCGGCTGGTCCGCCACCTCGCCGGCGTACCCGACGTCGAGGTCCACGTCGTCGATCCCCGTCGCGGGCTGCTCGCCGTCGCGCCGCTGGTCGCGAGCTGGTCCTACGCGCCGGCCGCGGCGGCGGACGTGCTGGTCAGCGTGACCGAGACGCTGCGGGGACGGCTGCCCGACGGCGCCTCACCCGCTGCCGCTCCCGAGACGGGGCCGCGGCAGGTGGTCGTCCTCGACGACGCCGACCTGCTCGACGGCGGCCCGCTCGGGGCGGGCGCGCTGCCGGCCGCGCTGGCCGGGCTCGCCGCTCTCCTGCCGTACGCGCCGGAGGTCGGGCTGCACGTCGTCCTCGCCCGCCCGGCGGCCCACCGCTCGCTCGACCCCCTTGCGCAGCGGCTGCGCGGCACGGCGCCGTGGTCGCTGCAGCTGCCGGGCGAGCACCTCGACGGGCCGGCGGCGGGCCGGGCCGCACCCACCGTCGTCGGCCGCGGGCTGCTGTCGCGGGGGTCGGCGCCGGCCGTCGAGGTGCAGTGCTACCTGGACGGCGGGACCGGTCCGGCGGCGCACTAGCCTTCGCGGCGTGACCGGACCCGCGTCCTCCGTCCCGTCGTACGCGTTCCCGCCGCCGGCAGGGCCGCGTCCTGCCTCGGACACCCCGCCGTCCCGGCCGGCGAGCCCACTGCTCGACCCGGAGCGGCAGCGCCTGGCCGAGACCCGCGAGGGCACCGCGAACTGGAAGCGCTTCGGGCCGTGGCTCGCCGAGCGCGCGTGGGGCACCGTCCGTGAGGACTACTCGGCCGACGGCGAGGCCTGGGACTACCTGCCGTACGAGGAGGCCCACCGCACCGCGTACCGCTGGAACGAGGACGGCCTGGCCGGGCTGTGCGACGGCGAGCAGTACGTCTGCTTCGCGCTCGCGTTCTGGAACGGGCGCGACGACCACCTCAAGGAGCGCATCTACGGCCTGTCGGGGAGCCAGGGAAACCACGGCGAGGACGCGAAGGAGCAGTGGTGGTACGCCGACGCGACGCCGACCGCGAGCTGGCTCCGCTGGCACTACCGCTACCCGCAGCAGGCGTTCCCCTACGAGGACCTGCGCACGACGAACGCGGCCCGGGGCAAGCTCGACCCCGAGTACGAGCTCGCGGACACCGGCGTCCTCGACCACGGCTACTGGGATCTCGACCTCAGCGTCGCGAAGGCGACGCCCGACGACCTCGTGCTGCGACTGACCGTGACCAACGCCGGCCCGGCGGCCGACACGCTGCACGTCCTGCCGACCCTGTGGCTCCGCGACACCTGGACCTGGCGCCCGGGGGCGGTGCCGCCGACGCTCACGGTCGAGGACGGCGTGCTCGTCGCGCGGCACAAGGTCGCCGGCGAGGTCCGCCTGCGCGACGGTTCCGGCACCGGTCCGGAGCCGCTGGTGTGCGACAACGTCACCGACCTGCGCGGCCGGTACGGCGCGCCCGACGGTCCCGCGTACCCGAAGAACGGGATCGGCGACCACGTCGTCCACGGTGCGGCGACGGTGAACCCCGACGGCGTCGGGACGAAGGGCGCGCTGCACCACCAGGTCGAGGTCGGGCCGGGCGCGAGCGTGACGCTCACCTGGCACCTCGGCAGCGGCGCCGAGGTCGACGCCGACGCGGTGCTGGCGGTGCGGGCCGCCGAGGCCGACGTCTTCCACGACTCGCTGCTGCCGGCCGGCGTCGAGCCGGGGTCGGCGCGCGCCGCGATCGCCCGGCAGGCGCTGGCAGGGCTGGTGTGGGGCCAGTGCTTCTACCACTACAACGTGCAGCAGTGGCTCGACGGCGACCCGGGCGAGCCGCCGCCGCCCCCACAGCGGCGGAGCGGCCGCAACAGCCGGTGGTGGCACCTGGACAACCGCGAGGTGATCTCGATGCCGGACGCGTGGGAGTACCCCTGGTACGCCGCCTGGGACCTCGCGTTCCACACCGTCGCCCTCGCCCACGCCGACCCCGACCTGGCGAAGGAGCAGCTGCTGCTGCTCTGCCGCGAGTGGTACATGGCGCCGAGCGGACAGCTCCCCGCCTACGAGTGGGACTTCGGCGACGTGAACCCGCCGGTGCACGCCTGGGCGGCGCTCGAGGTCTTCCACATCTCCGGCGGCACGGACACCCGGTTCCTGGAGCGGATCTTCCACAAGCTGCTGATCAACCACACCTGGTGGACCAACCGCGAAGACAAGGAGGGCAACAACGTCTTCGAGGGCGGCTTCCTGGGACTCGACAACATCGGCGCGTTCGACCGCAGCCACCTGCCCGCCGGGGCGGGTCAGCTCGAGCAGGCCGATGCGACGGCGTGGATGGCGACGTACACGCTGGACCTGCTCGGGATCGCCCTGAACCTGGCCCGCACCGACCCGGCGTACGAGGACGTGGCGACGAAGTTCTTCGAGCACTTCACCTACATCGCGCGGGCGATGGACTCGCTGTGGGACGAGCAGGACGGCTTCTTCTACGACGTGCTCGAGCGGCCGGACGGGACGCGGACGCCAGTGCGGATCCGCTCCGTCGCCGGCCTCGTGTCGCTCTGCGCGGCCCGCGTCATCCGGGCCTCGACCCTCGCGCTGCTGCCAGACTTCGCCGCCCGGTTCCGGTGGTTCGTCGACCACCACGACGCCGGGTGCGTCCAGCGGTCGGAGAACGGCGACCACCTGCTCGCGGCCGTCAGCCCGGACCGGCTCCGGCGGGTGCTGTCCATCGCTCTCGACGAGGGTGAGCTGCTCTCGCCCTACGGGCTGCGCTCGCTGTCGAAGGCGCACGCCGAGCACCCCTTCTCGATCCAGGTCGCCGGGAGCTGGACGCCGCCGGTGGACTACGAGCCCGCCGAGTCGACGAACTTCCTGTTCGGCGGGAACTCGAACTGGCGCGGGCCGGTCTGGATGCCGCTGAACGCGCTCGTCATCACCGCGCTCCGACGGGTCGGCCGCTTCCAGGGCGAAGCCCTGACGGCAGCCCTGCCGGGCGGCCCGCAGCAGCCGCTGGACCGGATCGGCGACGCCCTCGCCGAGCGGCTGGTGTCGCTGCTCGAGCCCGGGCCGGACGGTCAGCCGCCGGCTGCCGGCCCGCGCGACGACTGGCCCGAGGGGCTGCTGCTGTTCCACGAGTACTTCCACGGCGACACCGGCGCCGGGCTCGGCGCCAGCCACCAGACGGGGTGGACGGCCCTGCTGGCCGACCTCGTGCTGCGGCCGCACGGCTGATCACAGCCGCCACGTCCGGCCGGTGGCACAGTCCTGCTCGACGACGGTCGCGAGCGGTTCGGCCGCGTCGCCCACGAGCACGATGCCGAGCTCGCGGTCGTGGAGCAGCGAGGCGGCCGACAGGTTCTCCGAGCCGGCGAACGACCGCGCGGCGGCCGTACCCGGGTCGACCGCGATGATCTTGGCGTGGATGTAGAGCGGCTTCTCGCCCTGGAAGTAGCGGACCGACCCGCCCGCGCGGACCACGGCGTCGAAGCCCGCCGCCCAGTCCTTCTGGTAGGTCATGGCCACATGGACCGCCACGCCGCGGTGGGCCGCCGACACGAGCGCCGCGACCATCGGCGGGTCGGACAGCTCCTCGGACTCCACCCAGACGCTCTGCCGGGCGCTGGCGACGAGGGCCAGCAGGTCGGCCGAGGACTGCCGCGGCGACCACACGAGGTCGCTGGCCGCGGGCGTCCCGACCCCGTGGCCGGACCAGTCCGCACCGAACACCTGCTCGATCGCGGCGACGTCGGCCGCTGACCGGTCGAGCACCGCGACGTCGCGCGTCGTCGGGTAGTAGCGGCTCGTCAGGTTGAGCGACATGACGACCGCGTCCCGGCCGTCGAGCACGAAAGTCTTCTGGTGGGTCGCGGCGTAGCGGTCGGAGGCCCACGCGACGGCGACGCCGTGGGCGCGCAGGTACCCGTAGGCAGGGGTGTTCGCCGCCCGCTCGAGCTGCTGGTCGAGCAGCACCCGCACCCGGACGCCCCGCGCCGCGTCCGCGACGAGGATGTGCTCGGCCACGGGGTCGACCAGCTCGTACATGGTCATGTCGAGGGTCGACCGCGGCGCCGAGAGCCAGCTGTAGAGCGCGCCGTAGCCCGCGTCGGGCTCGACCAGGACGACGTCTGCGCTGCCGCTCGGGAGCGTCGGCAGCTGTGCGGTCACGACGGCGTGCCCGCACCCGGACAGGAGCGCGAGCAGGAGCAGCAGCGGGAGCAGGCGGCGGATCACCCGACGAACACTGCCGTCGGCGAGGCTGGTGAGACCGGCGTCGGACCGGACTGTGGACGGCCGGTCGGAGCTGTGGACACCGCGGATCGACAACTCGGCGGCCGCTAGGTTCCTCGTTCGTGAGCACCAAGCAGGCCGGCGGCGGCAAGGGCGTGACCCCGCAGTCCGAGGACTTCTCGGCCTGGTACAACGAGCTGGTCGTCAAGGCCGAGCTCGCGGACCGGGGTCCGGTCAAGGGCACGATGATCATCCGGCCCTACGGCTACCGCATCTGGGAGCTGCTGGTCGCCGAGCTCGACGCGCGCATCAAGGCGACCGGGCACGACAACGCCTACTTCCCGCTGTTCATCCCCGAGGCCGACCTGCGGCGCGAGGCCGACCACGTCGAGGGCTTCGCCCCCGAGCTCGCCGTCGTCACGCAGGCCGGCGGCAAGGAGCTCGAGGAACCGCTCGTCGTGCGGCCGACGTCGGAGACGATCATCGGGCGCTCGATGGCGAAGTGGATCACCAGCCACCGCGACCTGCCGCTGCTGCTCAACCAGTGGGCCAACGTCGTGCGGTGGGAGCTGCGGCCGCGGATCTTCCTGCGCACGACGGAGTTCCTGTGGCAGGAGGGCCACACCGCCCATGCCGACCGCGACGAGGCACTGGCCGAGATGCGCACCGCCCTCGGGTTCTACGAGGAGGTCGCCCGCGACGTCGCCGCGATGCCCGTCGTGCCCGGCGAGAAGACCCCGGGCGAGCGCTTCGCCGGCGCGGAGCAGACCTTCTCGATCGAGGGCATGATGCGCGACGGGCGGGCGCTGCAAGCCGGCACCAGCCACTACCTCGGCACCAACTTCGCGACGGCGTTCGACATCACCTACGCAGCCTCCGACGGCTCGCTGACCCTCTGCCACACCACCAGCTGGGGGATGTCGACCCGCATGATCGGCGGAGTGATCATGACCCACGGCGATGACAAGGGCCTCGTGCTGCCGCCGCGGCTGGCACCCCACCAGGTCGTCCTCGTGCCGATCGGCCGCGGCGAGGCGCTCGACGCCGTGGTCGCCGCCGCTCGCGACCTCGCCGCCGACCTCAGCGCGCGGGGGGTGCGCGCACACGTCGACACCCGCGACGCGTCGCCCGGGTTCAAGTTCAACGACTGGGAGCTGAAAGGCGCCCCCGTGCGCCTCGAGCTCGGGCCGCGCGACCTCGAGGCCGGCACCACCGTGCTCGCACGGCGGGTCGACGGCAGCAAGGAGACCGTGCCGCTGGCGGGCCTCGCGGACAGCATGCCGGCGCTGCTCGAGGAGCTGCAGCAGCGCACCCTCGACCGCGCCCGCGAGTTCCGCGACGCGAACACCGCCTCCGTCGAAGACTGGGACAGCTTCGTCGGTCAGGTGGCCGAGGGCTTCGCGTCGGTCCTGCACTGCGGTCGGCCCGACTGCGAGGACGACATCAAGGCCGTCACGGCCGCAACGCCGCGGTGCATCCCGATCGGCTGGCCCGAGGAGACCGGCACGTGCATCCGCTGCGACGCCCCAAGCGCGTACGGCCAGCGGCTGCTGTTCGCCCGGGCGTACTGACGTGGAGCGGCACCTGCTGGCCCGGCTGGCGCGCGCGCAGGTCGAGTCGCGGACGCCGTCCCTGGTCGCCGGCCTCGTCCGCGACGGGCAGCTGCGGTGGTCCGCCGGCCGCGGCGAGGTGGCCGGTGGGGAGCCGGACGGGGACACGCAATACCGGATCGGCTCGATCACCAAGACCTTCTCGGCGATCCTGCTGCTGCAGCTGCGCGACGCCGGCCGGCTGCGGCTCGGCGACGCCGTCGAGACCCATCTGCCGGGGTGCGGGCTCGGGAGCGCGACCGTGGCGCAGCTCCTCGCGCACCTGACCGGGCTGCGGTCGGAGACAGCGCCGCCGTAGTGGGAGCGGACGGCCGGCGGCAGCTACGACCAGCTCGCCGCGAGCAGCCTGCAGCACGTCGGGGAACCGGGCCGGGCGTTCCACTACTCGAACACCGGCTTCGCGCTGGTCGGCGAGCTGGTCGCGCGGCTGCACGGCGAGCCGTGGGCCACGGTGCTGCAGCGCGAGATCCTCGACCCGCTCGAGCTGCGCCGCACTACCCTCCGGCCGCAGCAGCCGGCGGCGCTGGGCTTCGCGGTCCACCCCTGGGCGGACGTGCTGCTGCCCGAACCCGAGCACGACCACGGCGCGATGGCGCCGGCGGGAGCGCTCTGGTCGACGGTCGAGGACCTCGCCCGGTTCACCGCGGCGCTTGCCGGCGAGGGCGACCTGATCCCCGCCGCGACCCTCGAGGAGATGCTCACCCCGCAGGGCCTGGTCGAGCAGCAGGACGGCGGATGGGAGGTCGCCTACGGGCTGGGCGTGCAGCTCTGGAACGACGGTGGTCGTCGCACCCACGGCCACGGCGGCTCGATGCCGGGGTTCCTGGCGTTCCTGGAGACCGCCGTCGGCGGCGACGGCGTCGTCGTGCTCGCCAACAGCACCGGCGGTGTCGACGTCGGCACTCTCGCGACCGACCTGCTGGCGATCCTCGACCAGCACGAGCCGGCCGTGCCGCAGCCGTGGCGCCCGACGCCGACGAACGCACAGACCCTGGCGCTGCTGGGGATCTGGTACTGGGGACCCACCCCGATCGGCCTGCGCGCCGACGGCGAGGGCGGTGACGGCAGCGGCGACGGCGGGCTGGCGCTCACCGACATCGGCCGGGGCGGCCGTACCAGCCGCTTCGCCGCGGTCGGGCCCGACCGGTGGCGCGGTCTCGACGGGTACTACCGCGGCGAGCCGCTGCGGGTTGTCCGTCGCGGCGACGGGACGCCGCTGCACCTCGAGATCAGCGGCTCGTTCGTCCTGACCCGCCAGCCCTACGAGCCGGGCGTCGGGATCCCGGGCGGCGACGTCCCCTGGGAGGCCGGCCCGCGCTGAGCGGCGACCGGCAGCTCCGACCGCAGGACCGACGGGTACGCCGGGTCGTGGAAGAGCTTGGCGGTCAGCGTCGACCGGGACCGGACCAGCGCCCAGCCCGCGCACGCGAGCAGCGCGCCGACGAGCGGGCCGACGACGTACACCCAGTAGTCATGGCCGGACGGGACCAGCACGGCCGGGCCGAGCGAGCGCGCCGGGTTGAGCGAGGTGCCCGTGTACGGCGCGATCCCCCACACGAGGCCGGCGACGAGCAGCCACGTGACGAGCGGCGTCCAGCGAGCCGTCCGCGACGAGGAGACGAAGAAGAAGATCGCACCGACGAGCATCGCGGTCATCGCCGCCTCGATCAGCGCGACCTGCCACCCGGGCAGCCCGTGGCCCGGCTGCGTCAGGCCGAACCGCAGCGCCCGCGCGACGTGGCCCCACAGCAGGTCGACCACCGCGGCGCCGAGGATCGCGCCGAGGCACTGCGCGATGACGTACGCAGCCAGGTCGCCGCGACTCAGGTGGCGCTGCACGAAGAAGCCCAGCGACACCGCGGGGTTGAGGTGCGCCCCCGACCGCCGGCCGAGCGGCGAGATCGCCACCAGCGAGCCCGACCCGGCGAACAGCAGGCCGGTCAGCAGCAGCCGCAGCGTGTGCGGCAGCGGCGGGTGGTGCGGCCCGAAGTCGAGGCAGATCGCCGACACCCCGCCCAGCACGAGCAGTGCGGTCCCGACGAGCTCGGCGCCCCACTCGGCCCAGTGCAGGCCGTGGTGCACCCCGGTGCGCGACAGCTGGCGGGTCCGGGGAACGCCCGACCTGCCGTCGCCGAAGAACCGGCTCACGACTGCAGGTCGATGACCACCTTGATGTCGTCCTGACCCTTGTCCAGCGCCTGCGTCCAGGTCTCCATCGGCACCTTCTTGGTGATCAGCCGCTCGAGCCACGGCAGGTCCGCCGACGCGAGCGCCTCGTTGGCCTGCTCGTAGTGGCGCCGCGCCTCGTTGACCGAGCCGACGACCGCCTGGTTCGCGAGCACCATCTGCTTGTTGACCGACGACATCGCCACGCTGATCTCGTCGGTCAGCGAGTTGATGCCGCACAGGCCGACGATGCCGTTGTTGTTCAGCTGCCGCAGCGCGTCGAGGAGGATCTGACCCACCCCGGTCCCCTCGACGACGAGGTCGGGCTGGAACCCCAGGTTCTTGATGCCGTCGTGGTGGTAGGTCGCGCCCATCTGCGCGACCAGCTCCGGCTTGATGCCGTCGGTCGCGACGTCGAGCACGTGCACGTCGAGGCCGCGCTGCACGCCGAGCAGCGCGGCGAGCAGCCCGATCGGCCCGGCGCCGGTGACGAGCGCGGTCTTCGGCGCGTACGTGGCCCGCTGGCCGATCCGCTCCATCTGCTCCCACACCTTGGCGACCACCGCGGTCGGCTCGATGAGGATCGCCGCGTCGCCGAGCTTCGGGTCGGCCTTGATCGCGTAGTCGGACTCGACGCGGAAGACGGTCGAGCCGTACCCGTGCCGCTGCTTGATGCCGCGCTCGGTGTACTGGCCGTTGGAGCACATGTCCCACTCGAGGTTCGCGCACCACGGGCACGGCACCGGGTCGGGACGGCGCACGATGCCGACGACGAGGTCGCCGACGGCGAAGTCGCTGCCGGCCGGCGCGGAGGTCACCCGGCCGAGCGACTCGTGGCCGAGGATCAGCTCCTTCGAGCCGTCGGGCGCCCAGCCGTACCCCTCCTTGGTGATCTCGACGTCGGTGCCGCAGACGCCCATCAGCAGCCCGTCGCACACGAGGTCGCCGTCGGCCTCGGGCGGGTCGGGCATCTCGGTGACGGTGGCGGTCGAGGCGTCGTGCGGGACGACGGTGATGGCGCGCATGACGACAACCTCTCAGATGCCCGGCGTACGGACGAGGTCGGGGCTCCGACGGCCTGCTGCGGACTGCCAGCGACCTGACAGGTCCGGCTCACCGTGTCCTCAGCACCGGCCCTCACAGTCGAGTCACGCACGCCGGGCGTGCCGACCTGAACGGAGGACGCTGGTGGCGTCAGCACTGCGGCGCGCCGTGCGCCGGCCTCGGATCGTCGTCCCGCTCGCCGTCGTGCTCGTGCTGGCGGCCGGTGCGGGCGCCTGGGCGGCGACCCGCAGCAGCGGCGGCAGCACCGGCGCGAGGACGACCACCACCCTGGTGGCGGCCACCACCGGGACGATCGCCCAGACGCTGTCGGCGTCGGGCACGGTGGCCAACGCGACCACCTCGACCCTCAGCTTCGACACCACCGGCACGGTCACCGCGGTCGCCGTGAAGGTGGGCTCGACGGTGACCAAGGGCGAGGTCCTGGCGACCGTCGACTCCACCTCGCTGGCGAACACCGTGGCGCAGCAGCAGGCGACGGTGGCGAGCCAGCAGGCGACCGTCGACAGCGACGAGTCCGGCAGCGCGAGCAGCGAGCAGCTCGCGGCCGACGAGGCGACGCTCGCCGCCGACCAGAGCCAGCTCACCGAGGACAAGGCCGACCTGGCCGACGCGACGCTCACCTCGCCGATCGCCGGCACGGTCACGGTGGAGGGCTACACCGTCGGCGACCAGGTCGGCGGCTCGAGCAGCGGATCCGGCGGCGGCAGCGCCGCGAGCGGGACCGGGAGCACGGGGTCGGCGAGCACGTCGACCACGACCGCCGACGACATCGAGGTCGTCAGCACCGGCAGCTTCATCGCCAACGTGACGGTGGACGACACCGAGGTCGGCGAGCTCGCCGTCGGCGACGAGGTCACGCTCACCCAGACCTCGAGCTCCAGCAGCAGCAGCACGACCGGTGGCTTCGGCGGGTTCGGCGGCGGGGGCGGCTTCGGCGGCCGGACGGGCACGACCGGTACGACGGGCACGACCGGCAGCAGCGGCAGCACCACGGTGGACAGCACGCCGTTCTTCGGCACCGTCGCCTCCGTCGGGCTGACGCCGAGCAGCACCACCACCGTCGCGAGCTACCCCGTCGTCATCGACGTGACCGGGACGCCCCCGAAGCTGCTGTCCGGCGCCGACGTCACCGCGACCATCACCTACAAGTCCCTCGCGGACGTCCTCGAGGTCCCGACCGCGGCGGTCCACACGACCGGCGGCAGCTCGTACGTGCTGGTGTCGACGAACGGCAAGGTCACCCAGCGAACCGTGACGACGGGCGCCGCGTCCGGCGGCGAGACCCAGATCGTGTCCGGCCTCACGAGCGGCGAGATGGTGCAGGAGACGACGATCACCCGGGCCGGCGGCGCGGGCGGCGGGCGCGCCCGCGGTGGCGCCGGCGGCTTCGGCGGCGGAGCGGGCTTCGGCGGCGGAGCAGGCTTCGCGGGCGGGGGCGGCGGATGAGCACCGTCCTCGACGTCGACGCCGTGACCAAGACCTACGACACCGGTGCGGTGGAGGTGCACGCCCTGCGCGGCGTCTCCCTCACCGTCGAGCAGGGCGAGTACGTCGCGATCATGGGCCCGTCGGGCTCGGGCAAGTCGACGCTCATGCACATCCTCGGCTGCCTCGACGTCCCGACGACCGGCCACTACCGGCTCGCGGGCGAGGACGTCGGCACGATGACCGAGGCCGAGCTCGCGGACGTCCGCAACCGCCGGATCGGCTTCGTCTTCCAGCAGTTCCACCTGCTCTCCTCGCTGCCGGCCTGGCGCAACGTCGAGCTCCCCCTCGTGTACGCCGGCCTCAGCCGGGCCGAGCGGCGCCGGCGCGCGCTCGCGGCGCTCGAGCGGGTCGGCCTCGGCGACCGGGTCGACCACAAGCCCGGCGAGCTGTCCGGCGGCCAGCAGCAGCGGGTCGCGGTCGCGCGGGCGCTGGTGTCGGAGCCGGCGCTGATCCTCGCCGACGAGCCGACCGGCAACCTCGACTCGACCTCGACCGACGACGTGCTCGGCCTGCTGCGCGAGCTGCACGACCAGGGCCGCACGATCGTGCTGATCACGCACGAGGCCGAGGTGGCGCAGGCCGCGGCGCGGGTCATCCGCGTGCGCGACGGCGTGGTCACGTCCGACGAGCCGACCGACAGCCCGACGGGTGTCACGGCATGACCTGGCGAGACTCGTTCGGCACCGCGCTCGGCGCGGTCCGCAGCCACAAGCTCCGCTCGGGCCTGACGATGCTCGGCATCCTGATCGGCATCGCCGCGGTGATCCTCACCGTCGGCCTCGGCTCCGGCGCGCAGGACAAGGTGCGCTCGCAGATCAGCGCGCTCGGCACCAACCTGCTCGTCATCTCCCCGGGCAGCAGCACCGCCAGCACGGGCGTACGCGGCGGACTCGGCAGCTCCACGACGCTCACCGTGTCCGACGCGGACGCGCTGACCTCGAAGGTCGTGGCCCCGGACATCGAGGCGGTCGCACCGACGCTGACCAGCTCGGAGACGCTGCTGAACGGGACCACGTCGTGGACCTCGTCGGTGGTCGGGACCACGGCCGACTGGGCCTCGGTCCGGGCGCGCACCGTCTCGGAGGGCCGGTTCCTGGACGCCGCCGACGAGAGCTCCGACGCCGCGGTCGTGGTCCTCGGGTCGACGACCGCGAGCGAGCTGTTCACCGTCGGCGACCCGGTCGGCCAGGACGTGACCGTCGACGGCGTGCAGCTGCAGGTCGTCGGGGTGCTCGCCTCCTCCGGGTCGACCGGCTCGACCGACGACGACGACACCGCCATCGTGCCGATGTCGACCGCGCAGCAGCGGATCTTCGGCGGGGCCACCCGTACCGAGGTGCAGGACATCTATGTCGAGGCGACGAGCGGGTCGACGCTGGCCGGCGCGTACCAGGAAGCCGACGACGAGCTGTTGCAGCTGCACGGCATCACGACCGCGGCCGACGCCGACTTCACCATCACCAGCCAGCAGAGCCTGGTCTCGACCGCGACGTCGGTCGACAAGACGCTGACCGTGCTGCTCGCCGGGATCGCGGCCATCTCGCTGCTGGTCGGCGGCATCGGCGTCATGAACATCATGCTGGTCTCGGTCACCGAGCGGATCCGCGAGATCGGCCTGCGCAAGGCGCTCGGCGCGACACCGTCGCTGATCCGCCGGCAGTTCCTGTTGGAGGCCTCCGTCCTCGGACTGGCCGGCGGGCTGCTCGGGCTCGCGCTCGCGTTCGTCGGCGCCGCCGTGCTGCCGCACCTCATCTCCGACCCGATCGCCATCTCGGCGACCGCCTCGGTCGCCGCCGTCGGGACCGCCGTGCTCATCGGCATCGTCTTCGGCGTCTACCCCGCCTCGCGGGCCGCCCGGCTCGCCCCCATCGACGCGCTGCGCTCCGAGTGAGCAGCGCCCGCACAGGTTGGAACACCATGCAGCACAAGGCCATCCGTACGCTCGCCCTCGTCGCGGCTGTCAGCGCGCTCGCCGCGGGCGTCGCCGCCTGCGGCAGCTCCTCCTCGTCGTCGTCGACGCCGGTGGCCGCGTCGTCGTCCGCTGCCGCGACGGGTCGCACCGGCGGCCAGCGCGCCCCCGGTACGACCGGGACGCTCGCCGCCATCTCCGGCACGACGCTGCAGGTGCAGAGCACCAGCAGCCAGACCGCCGTCACGTACACGGCCACGACGACGTTCACCGACTCCGCGACCGTCGCGCTGTCGAAGGTCACCGCCGGTGAGTGCGCGACCGTCACCGGCACGACCTCCGGCACGACCTTCACCGCGCGGTCGATCCGGATCAGCGAGCCGACGGACGGCACCTGCGCCGCGGGCTTCGGCGGCGGTACGCGGCGCGGCGGTGGTGGTGGTGGCTTCGGTGGCGCGAGCGGCGCGCCCAGCGGCAGGCCCACCG